>CAMPAF010000263.1 GCA_946631535.1 uncultured Verrucomicrobiota bacterium | reverse complement strand
CGTGACGAACGGCGCGGCCGCGACGTTCGGGTTCACGCTCAACAACGGCACGGTCTCCACCATCACGTTGGGCGACTGGTGTCCGCCGAGCCGGCTTCGCGTCTATTTCGTGCCGAGCGGCGCCACCGATCCCGTCACGACGCCGGGCACCTACGAGCTCTTGAAGTTCCCGGCGTCCGTGCCGTTCACCGTCTCGCAGGTGGAGCCGTTCGCCGCGCCCGCCGGCGCGAGTTATACCTACTCCATCGAGACCTCCGGCAGCGTGAAGACGCTGAAGCTCGTGATCGCCGCCTCCTCGACGCCTGCCACGGCCACGTGGACGAACGCGGCGGGCGGCGACTGGCAGACGGGCGCCAACTGGGACGGCGGCAACGCGCCCGCGAGCGGCAGCTCCACCGTGGCCGCCTTCACCACGGCGGCGCAGGCCGGCGGCGCGGCGGTCACGCTTGACTCCGCCTTCACCGTCGGCGGCGTGACGGTCGACTCCGCCGAACCGTACACCTTCGCGGGCACGGGCCCGCTCACGCTCGCCGGCGCGTACATGCCGACGTGGTCCACGCTTGCCGGGTCGCACGCGGTGACGCTTCCACTTGGCGTCTCCGGCCCGGTCGCCTTCAACACCGCCGGCGGCGCGTCGCTTGCGCTTTCCGGCGCGATCGCGGGCGACGGAGGCGTCTGCGCGAACGCCGGCGCGAGCGGCAGCGGCACGGTTGCGCTCTCCGGCGCGAACACGTTTACCGGCGCGTTCCAGCAGAAAAGCGGCACGGTCGTCGCGTCGTCCCTCGCCAACGCGGGCGCGGCGTCCTCCATCGGCGCAGGGCAGGCCTGGACGCTCGGGCGCGGCACCTTCCACTACACTGGGCCGGACGTGACGATCGACCGTCCGCTCTATCTCGACACCGGTGACGGTTTCCCCGTCAACCTGAAGCTGGACCACGACCTCACGCTGACGGCGCCGGTCACGCAGATCACGGGCGACCTCCTGAAGACCGGCCCCGGCACGCTCACGCTCGCGGGGCCCGGACTCAACGTCATCGGGAATGCGTCTGGCGCCCAATGGCTGGGCGGCAATCCGGCGGCGTTGCCGAGCATGATCGACGCGAACGGCGAGCCGACGCGGTGGCATTGCGCCTTCCTGATCGCCGACGGCAAGGTGCGCTGGGGCGTTCCCGGCCAGGTGGTGCGGATCACCTATGACGAAATTTGGGTCGGCTCGTGCACCACGCCCAACGCGGGCGAGGAAACGACCGGCGAGCTGGAGATCACGGGCGGCGAGACGTACTTCCCGTCGCACCTCGTGATCGGGCGCAACAACGGCAACCCGACCACGATCGGCGGCGACGGCATCGCGCGTCCCACGGTGACGGTCCGCGACGGCTACGTCAACCCGGAGAAGGTCATCATGTGCTATGACAACTTCGACAACACGACTTCCAAGACCTACGCGACGCTGAACGTCCTGGGCGGCGTCTTCGAGGTGAACGACGAGTTCCGCATGGGCAACCACAAGGGCGGCGGTTCCAAGGCGACGGTCAACGTCATGAACGGCGGGCAATTCCTCCACCGCAACGTGAAAGGCTACAACTTCCGCATGGGACAGGGCGGCGTCGAGAACGAGCTGAACGTCAGCGGCGCCGGCACGCTCTTCGAGGTGAAGGGCAACGTCGAGACGGGGCATAGCGGCAGCACGTCGACCGTCAACCTCTCGACCGGCGCCACCATCCGTTGCGCAGACATGACGAAGAAGACCGGAACCAGCTACCTGAACTGGGACGGCGGCACGATCCAGCTCACGGGGAACGAACCGACGATCGACGCCTTCACGCAGATCCGCCTCGGCGCGAATCCGTGCGTGCTGGACGCGACGCTGCTCGACGGCGGTTCGCTCAACGTGAACGCCCAGATCGTCAGCGATCCCGCGCTGAACGGCGCGGACGACGGCGGCTTCCGCGTGCGCGGCTCCCAGGCGCGCGCCGTGTTCTTCCGGGGCTCCGCCGGCTCCTACACGTTCAAGGGGCCGATCGTCGTCGAGTCCGGCGCGGCGCTGGGCATCGGCGACGTCGTCCTCACGACGCCGCCCGTCCGCCTGCAGAACGGCGCGGCGCTCCGCGTGGGCGGCTGGGAGGCAACCAACCACGTGGCGAACCTCACGTTCGGCGAGAGCGCCTCCGACGTCACGCGCTACCTCGTCCACGGCTACGGCGGGATCAACTACGTGTGCATCCGCGACTCCCTCACCGTCAACGGCACGCTGGAGTTCAACACCTACGAAAGCGGCACGAACGTCTATCCCGTGGTCGGCACGTACAGGCTGATGAGCGGACCGAAGGGCTGCTTCGACACGTCGAAGTACGCGATGGACGCGCGCTTTCCGTTCTTCGCCGCCACCTTCGAGGTCGTGGCGCTGGACGCGTCCACCGACGAGCTGCGCCTCACGATCTCCCCGGCCGCATCGGCCGTCCACACCTGGCAGACGAACGGCGGCGGCGCCTGGGGCGCGGCGGCGAACTGGTCCAGCCTGCCGCTGGACGTGGCGGGCGACACGGTCGTGTTCCCGAGTACGCTGACCGCTGACGCGACGATTTCGCTGGGCGGCGCGCGCACGGTCGGCACGCTCTCCTCCGCCTCGCCGGCGGCGGTCACGCTCTCCGGCGGGCCGCTCGCGCTGGACAACGGCCCGTACCTCTTGCCCGAGGTCGCCACCGCGGCGGGCGGCTCGCTCACGCTCCCCGCCGTCACGTCTGGACATACGCTCAAGGTCAACCCCGCCGCCACCGGCAGCGGCAAGGTGACGCTGGGCGGAACGGTCGACGCGCCTGAGATGGCGGTCAGCTCCGGCACGATCCAGGGCGCGCCCGCGCAGTTCGGCGACACGCCGCTCGCACTTGGCGCGGCGACGCTCCGCTTCACCGAATCCGGCGTGTTCCGCGCCCCGCTGACGCCGACAATCGCCTCCGGACAGTCGTTCGTGATGCGCGCCGACGAAGGCGCCGAGGTCTACGTCGACAAGGCCTTCTCCAACAACGGCACCTTCATCAAGACCGGCAAGGGCACGGTAGTGCTGAACGGCGGCGGCACGATCAAGCTTTCGGGCGGCAACAAGAGCCACGGTACGGTGCCGACCTTCGCGGAGGGCGGCGACGCGCCGGCCACGGGTTATCCCGCCGGCATGATCCTGAACGGCAAGATGGTCTGGGGCCGCGAGGGACAGACGGTCAACATCACGGGCGGCGAGTTCTGGGTCGGCGCGCACGACTTCCTGAACGAGGACGGCACGCCGATGACCGGCGAGCTGGAGATCCGCGGCGGCAAGACCACCACGACGGGCTACATCGTCGTGGGGCGCAGCCACGCCTCCTACGAGATCAACACGGTGCCGCTCCGTCCGACGCTCACGATCCGCGGCGGCGACGTGACGGCGCAGGAGTTCATCCTGGGCTGGGACGGCAACGCGAAGATGAACCTCGTCGCCACGCTGAACGTGCATGACGGCGCGGTCTTCCGCTCCAACGGGCGCTTCGCCCTGGGCAACCACGGCAACGGCGGCCATGCCGACACGCTGGAGGCGGTCGTCAACCAGTACGGCGGCGAGATCCACGTGTCGGGCGACGAGAACCTGAACTTCGGCTACGTCGGCGGCGGCGCGCCCTCGGCGCGCGCGACGTACAACATGTACGGCGGCCTGACCGCTGTGGACGGCACGAGCAGGAAAGTGGTGCTGGGCCGCTACGGCGCGCGTTCCCGCCTGAACCTGCACGGCGGCGTGCTGCAGGCCGACGTCATCTCCACGGGGAATTTCCAGACGGGCTCGACGGCGGAGATCTTCTGGAACGGCGGCTGCTTCCGTCCGAGCGCGGGCAACCAGACGATCAAAGACCTCACGCTCAACATGGTTTCCACGAACGGCGCGAACATCGACCTCTCGCTCCTTGATGCGGGCCAGAAGCTCACGTGGAACGTGCCGTTCACGCACGATCCCGCGCTGGCGGGCGAGGACGGCGGCCTCACGAAGACGGGCGCCGGCACGCTGGCGCTGGCGCAGGCCAACACGCTTACCGGCCTCGTGAAGGTCGAGGCGGGCGAGGTGCTCGCGCAGGTGGACGGCGCGGTGGCGCCCGGCGTGGAGCTGGGCGCGGACGCCGTGCTGAACGGCAACGCGCTCTCCCAGACGCTTGCGCGCATCAAGGGCACGGGTACGTGCTCCAACGGCACGTTCCGCGTGACGGGGAGCGTCGCGCCGGGCGCGGACGGACACGCGGCGGGCGCGCGCGTGACCGTCACGAACCTGACGCTTGCGGCCGGCGCGTCGATCGTCTGCACGGCGACCGACACCGGCAGCGCCTGCGACCTCGTGAAGGTGACGGGCGACCTCGTGACGGAGGGGCCGGTGACGGTGGACCTGGGGCGCGACGCCTCGAATCCGCTTGCGAAGACGTTCGCGGCGAAAGTCGCCGAGATCGA
>CAMPAF010000262.1 GCA_946631535.1 uncultured Verrucomicrobiota bacterium | reverse complement strand
ACGACGCGGTGGACGTTCGGCGCGCACGAGCCGTACACGATGTACCGGCGCGTGGGGAACCACTGCACGGGAGGAATCGACGGCAACGCGCAGTGGGTGAAGCCGTGGCTCGACTGGTGGGACGAGCATGCGCCCGAGAAGATGGAGGAGCTGGGCCTCAACTTCCTCCACTCGCGCTTCTACAAGGGCATGGGCTGGGAGGTCGAGAAGAAGGACTTCCCCGGCGTGCAGAAGTTCGTGCGCAACTGCCACGCCCACGGCGTGAAGGCGCTCGCCTACGTGCAGTTCTGCACGCTCTACCCTGAGGTGATGCGCGCGGAGATACCGGACATCGACAGCTGGGTCGGCATCGACTTCATGGGACGCAAGAACCTCTACGGCGGCTACAACGGCCAGTACTTCCGCTGGGCGCCGTGCCTCACCTGCAAGGAGTGGGAAGAGTACACCAAGCGAATGTGCACGATCGCCCTCACCGACGGCGGGTTCGACGGCATCATGTTCGACAACGTCTTCGACATGCCGTGCTACTGCGACAGGTGCCTGAAGGCGTTCCGCGCGCATCTCTCGAAGATCGAGAACCCCGCGGAGAGGTTCGGCTTCGATGACCTCCGGTACATGCTCCTGCCGCGCCTCGAGATGTCGCGCCTCACCAGCATGGACGTGAAGGACCCGGTGCTGCAGGCCTGGTCGCTCTGGCGCTGCGGCCTGATGAACGGCCTGCTGATGCGCCTGCGTGCGCACATCAAGAGCGTGAAGCCGGACGCGATCGTGTCCGGCAACCCGTCGCCCTACCGCGCGCGTTCGCGCTTCCTGCCGCACGCGCAGAACATGGCCGAGCTCTGCAAGGCGTTCGACTTCATCATCATGCAGTGCGCGAACTTCCCTGAGGTGAAGGCGAAGGGCGTGGTCGTGAACCGCGTGCGCGACCTTAAGTACGCGCAGGACATGGGCCAGCGCATCGTGGCGCTGTGCGACACCGACACGAAGATCATCCCCGAGCGCGAGGCGAACTTCATGCTCCCGCTCGTGGAGGACGTCGTCTTCGGCGGAATCCCCACGGACCGCACGATCATCGCGCCGTCGCCGGAACCGGGCTTCGTCAACGCGGAGGTCTTCGCCAAGCGGAAGGTGCTGCACCGGAAGTTCAACGCCTTCGTGGCAGCGCACCGCGACGCGCTCGGCTCGCCCACTGTGCATTCCGTGCGCATCTTCCACCCCGAGCGCGAGGTCCTCTTCTCCGAGCCGACGCACCAGGGCGTGACGGCCGCGGAGGAGATATTCCTCCGCAACCGCGTGCCCTACGGATACTTGGTGTCCTTCCCGGATGACGTGTTCACCGTCCCGGAGGGCACGGAGGTGATCGTGGCGCCGGGACTCGTCTCGCTCTCTGACGCGCAGATCGCGGCCCTCGTGGGGTGGGCGAAGAAGGGCGGGCGGCTCGTGGTGACGGGCGACGCCGGAAGGTACGACGACTGGAACGCGCAGCGCCGCGCGAACACGTTCCTGCCGCAGCTTCAGGGACTTCCGAACGTGGCCCTGCGCGCGGAGGCCGACCTCATTCTGGGCGCGCGGCTCGCGTGGAGCTATTCGGTGCCGCCGCCGGCGGACGGCGGAAAGGCGCTCATGGACGACCTTGCCAAGGTTGGCTGGAAGGCCCCGGTTCGCTTTGAAGGGCTACCGCCTTGCGTGTTTGCCGAGTATCGGCGGATGCCCGGCGGCAGCCTCGCCGTGCATCTCGTCAACTACGATTCCAAGCATCCCGTCCGCAACGCGCGGATCCTGCTGGACGCCGGCTCGACGGCGACGTTCGAGGAACCGTTCGGCGACAATGACGCGCTCCGCAGCGTGCCGAAGGACGGTGCGCTTCCGGCGTTCACCCGCTATGCTCTGATAGTGGTCAAGCGGTAGCTTTATGAAAACATCAAGCTGACGCCGTCAGATGAAGCGGAGAATGGCGGGGGTGACGTCGACGAGTGACCTGACGTGGGCGCGGAAGTCGGCTTCGCCGGGGCCGAAGGCGATGAAGGGGACAGGGTTGCGCGTGTGGCCGCGCTCCTCCATCGCCTCGATGTTGCCGTGGTCGGCAGTCATGAGGAGGGTGATGCCGGCGGCATCCGTGTAGCGGATGAGCGCGGCGAGGAACTGGTCGTAGGTGCGGAGGATCGAGCAGGCGCGCGCGTAGTCCATCGAGTGGCCGGCGACATCGGTCTGGAAGAACTCGTATAGCGTGAAGTCGTAGGCGCGGGCGATGCCGAAGAGGTGGTTGGCGGCATCCTCCGGGGTGACGGTGGGGACATCGGGGTAGCGGTCCTGGATCGTCTCGCGGGTGAGATCCTGCATGAGCGCCTGATCGTCGAGGAGATCTTCTATGGTGGAGATGGTCTCGGGCGCGGTGAGGGCCATGACGGTGGTGACCGACTTGAAGCGGCGGGGAACAAGCTCGTCAGGGGAGTCCACGAGGTAGGCGTCGGCGAACTTGACGCGCTTTCCGCGCGCCTTGAGGGCGAGAAAGAGATTGTAGTCTTCGATCTTCTTGCGGAGGGACGGTCCCGGAAATCCTTCGCAGTGCCGACCCATGAAGACAGGGGCGTTGACGCCGGTGAACATGGTGGCCTGTCCGGTTGCCGACTGCGGCAGCCCTTCGACGGCGAGGCAGGCGTCGATCGGGACGCTGTGGCGCTCGATCAGGCGGCATAGCGTGGGGCAAACCTCGGGATTGACCGGATTGTCGGGAGCCGGCTCGCGCAGCCCCACGCCGTCGATGAAAAGGAATACGATCTTCACAAGCCGACCGGCTTCACTTCCTCTTTGAGCGCAGCGAGGGACTTCTTGTCTTCCTTTGCCTTCTCCAGCGCGATTGTAAAGTACTTCTTCGCATCGGCCTTGTACTTGTCGGCCGCGGCCGTGTCGCCCAGCTCGCGCGACATGTTGGAGCAGCGCATGAAGTTGCGGGCGACCACCCACTCGCGCGAATAGTAGATGCCGGTGGTGGGGTCGCAGTCCTCGAAGTCCTTCTGCTCGTCGGAGAGCATGAACTCTCCGAACACCTGGAGCTGCTTGATGGCTTCCTTGTATTCCTTGGCGTCCATCGCCTTGTGGGCGCGGAGCTTGGCGGCCGTGCCCTTGCACCAGAGGGGCGTGCGGGTGGTGATCTTGCCGGACTCCAGCAGGGCGATGGCGCTGTCGTAGTCGCCGACGAGGAAGAATGCGTCGAGGCGGCGCTCGGTGAGCGAGGCGGCGCCGTCCTTCGTGCAGAGCGGCAGCAGCTTCTCGGAGAAGGCGATCAGCTCCTTGATGCGCTGGGTGTTGGGCTTGTCCTTGTCATTGCCCGCGAAGCGGATGATCTGGTTCTCGGTGAGCTGGCCGATGTAGTCGTAGGGCACGCGCGTCTGGGACGCCATGCGCAGGGTCCAGAACCGGCATGGGCATTCCTTGCCTTCGGCGTCCTTCTCGAACCAGACATGGAGCGACTTCTCGCTGGCCAGCTTCTCGAGCTTGGCCAGGACTCCCTCGGGCGGCGTCTCGCGCAGCTCCTTTGACACGGCCTTCCGGGCCTCTCGGCGCGATTCGGTGGTGTCGCGGTTCTCCCAGCACCATTTCACGGCGCCGACGGCGGCTAGAACTAAGACGACGAGTACGACTACAGCTGCAATAAGTTTTTTCATGGCGCAGATATTATAGACCAAATTGCCATTTGACGCAAGGGGGGTGAGTGCGGTATCATATTCGCGCGTATGGAAAGAAGGCGCTATTGCGCCGGAAGCGAGAAAAGAAAGCATGAAAGAAGTCGGAGTCGGCATATTGGGATTCGGGACCGTCGGCGCGGGCGTGGCGGACGGCCTGCTGCGCAACCGCGCGGTGATGGCGGAGCGCCTGGGCGTGGACATCGTCCTGCGGAAGATCGCGGACCTGGACATCACGACGGACCGCGGCGTGGCCGTGGACCAGGACATCCTGACGACGGACGCGCAGGGCGTGATAGCCGATCCGTCCGTGCAGATCGTGGTCGAGACGATCGGCGGCACCGGCATTGCCAAGACGCTCGTCCTCGCGGCGCTGAACGCCGGCAAGGCCGTCGTCACCGCCAACAAGAAGCTTCTCGCCGAGCATGGCGCGGAAATCTTCGGCACTGCGGCGAAGAACGGCGTGGACATCTACTTCGGCGCGTCCGTGGGCGGCGGCATTCCGATCATCCGCAGCGTGCGCGAGGGCCTGGCCGGCAACGAGATACAGCAGATACACGGCATCCTCAACGGCACGTGCAACTATATCCTCACGCGCATGGAGAACGAAGGCAAGCCGTTCGACGAGGTGCTTGCGGACGCGCAGAAGCTCGGCTACGCCGAGGCGAACCCCTCGCTCGACATCGACGGCTTCGACACGGCCCACAAGGCCTGCATCCTCGCCGCGCTCGCCTACGGCTTCCAGCCGACGCTCGACCAGGTGCAGGTGGAGGGCATCCGCAACCTCTCCGGCCTGGACGTGAA
>CAMPAF010000261.1 GCA_946631535.1 uncultured Verrucomicrobiota bacterium | reverse complement strand
TGCAGGTGGAACGCGCGTTCACGGACGCGGACAACTGGATGCGCAAGCCGTTCATAGCGAAGGGTCTCTCGCAGCTCAGCTACCACGCACGGCCGATCCGCATGAAGGACGGCAAGGTGTTCACCTCCGTACGCGTGACGGGCGCGAAATCGGGCGGGTTCGAGCATGAAACGGTTTGGTCGTTCAACGACGACGGCTCCGTGACGGCCGCGCACACGGTGACGCCGTTCGGCGACGTGCCGCCGCTGCCGCGCATCGGCACGTTCCAGCGGCTCGATCCGTCGCTTGAGAACCTGACATGGTACGGACGCGGCCCGTGGGAGAACTACGTGGACCGCTGCGAAGGCTGCGACGTGGGACTCTACCGCTCGACGGTCACAGACCAGTACGTCGACTACATCCGGCCGCAGGATTGCGGCGGAAAGACGGCGGTGCGCTGGGCTACTCTTACGGACACGAACGGACGTGGCGTGAAGATCACGTGCGACGCGCCGTTCTTCCTGCAGGCGCTCCACTTCACACGCGACGACCTCGACCAGGCACGCCACCGTCCTGGCGACCCGCGCCGCGACAACCCGCTCGTGCCGCGCGCGGAGGTGTGCCTCTCGATCGACTGCCGCCAGACGGGCCTCGGTTGCAACAACTGCGGCCCGATTCCGCTACCGCAGTATCGCTTCAACGTGGAGAAGACCACCTGGCGCGTCACCTTCGCGCCATGCCATGAGAATTAGCCATCAATGCAACCTAACAATATGAGGAACCTGAAATGAAAAACTCGCAACTCGCGCTCTGCGGCCTGTTGGCCGTGTTGTCGTCGTCGCTCTGTGCCCAGACGCCTGAAGATGTTGCAAAGGCACGCGGATATCCTGTTCGCTACTGTGCGGCCACCGATACGGTCGAGGCGCGCCAGGCGCTTATCGCCGAGCTCTGGAAACACGATCCGTCCGCGGACACTAAGCTCTGGCCAGACGGCAAGGTGCCGCTTAGGGACAACGATCGCCCGATCAAGAACCTCGAGCACGAGCTCTGGCAGCGGAACCTGGTCGTCACGGATATCAACGACCCGTTCTTCACGTTCTTTCCCGCCGCTGGAGCGGGCACGAAGCCGGTGGTGGTGATCCTTCCCGGTGGCGGCTATTCCCAGCTAGGTTGGAACAAGGAGGGCACCGAGATCGCTGGCTGGCTCAACTCGATCGGCTTCTCCGCCGCCGTCCTCCTGTATCGTGCCCCCAACCAGCGCGACGCCGCGCTCTGCGATGTCCAGCGCACGATCGGTATCCTTCGCCGCGACGCGGCGAAATACGCGATCGATCCGGGCCGCATCGGCGTGATAGGCTTCTCCGCCGGCGCGAACCTCGCAATCCGCGCGGCGACCAACTGGCGCAAACGCCTTTATGCGCGCGTGGATGACGCGGACGACTTCTCATGCCGTCCCGACTTCCAGCTGCCGATATATCCGTGGGACATCCGCACGCGCATCGACCCCTCCACGCCGTGGAAGAAATGGAGGGGCATGGAGATACGCGCCGAGTATCCCGTCGACGCCGAGACGCCTCCCGCGTTCATCGCGCAGTCGCTGGACGACTTCTGCGAGGTCGAGACCGCGGTCGCCTATGACCAGCGTCTCCGTCGCGCGGGCGTGAGCTCGACGGCGCGGATCTACGCGAACGGCGGGCATGGCTACGGACTCCGCCGCCTCGGACGCGCCTCGGACGTCTGGCCAGAGGAGGCGGCCGCCTGGCTTGTCCAGTTCGCGAGGCCCTCGAAAAAGGTGTTGTTCCTTGGCGACTCCATCACCGACAAGCGCCACATCGGCTGCACGAAGAACTACTGGGGTTTCCTCGGCGACTGGTATGGCTTCACTCCGCTCGTCTACGGCATCAACGGACAGCAGTGGTCGCACATCGCCGGCCAGGCCAAGGCGTACCGGAAGGAGCATGCGGAGGATCCTGACGTCGTGTTCGTCTTCGCCGGCACGAACGACTTCAACGGCAACGTCCCGCTCGGCGAGTGGTATGCGGTCTCGGAGGAGAAGGCCAACCGCAACGGGCGCGAGGTGACGCTCAAGAAACGCGCGCATTCCCTCGACGGCGGCACCTTGCGCGGCCGCATCAACGTCGCGATGTCGTGCCTGAGGGAGTGCTTCCCGAAAGCGCGCATCGTGCTGCTCACGCCCATCCACCGCGGCTTCGCGACGTTCGGCGCGAATAACGTGCAGCCGGACGAGGCGTACGCCAACGAGCTTGGGCTATTCATCGACGACTACGTCGCGGCCATCAAGGAAGCGGGAAACGTATGGTCCGCCAAGGTGGTCGACCTCAACGCGGACGCGGGCCTGTATCCGAGTTCCAGGGCGCACGACGCGTTCTTCCACAATGCGGATGCTGACCGGCTGCATCCCTCCGCCACGGGACACGAGCGCATTGCCGAGGCAATTTCCATGGCCGTCGGCGACTGGCTGAGGTGACCATGGCGGCAAGCTGCTTTGAAAACAAGGAAAGGACCTGAAATGAACAAGATACTACTGGGATTGGCATGCGCGCTGCCGATTGCGGCGGCGGCGGCGACAAGTTGGGACCACGCGCTGGACGAGTTTCCGGCGTTGCCTGGCGAGGCGGACGACACGGCGCGTATCCAGCGCGCGATCGACGCCACGCCGTCCGGCGTGCTGTTCGTTCCGAAGGGCCTGTACAAGGTCTCGTCGCCACTCGTCGTGACGAACCTCTGCTCGCTCGACATGCACAAGAGCGCCATCCTGCGGGCCGTGAGCGAGATGCCATACGTGCTCAAGGTCAACAACGCGATCGGATTCCGCGGGCTTCTGAAGGGCGACGACCGTCTGCACGACTACAACTTCTTCGTGACCGGCGGGCGCATCGACGGCAACGGGCTCGCCTCGTGCATGGCCCTCGACGGGTTCCGCCACTACTCGCTGCGCGACATCTCCTTCATGAACGGCAAGGTATGCGGCCTTCGGGTGAACGGCGAGGCGGGCGGCTACGAGCTCATCGCGTTCAACCTCTACTTCAAGTGCGTGATCCCCGGCCTCGCCGGCAACGCGGCCGTGTGGTCCACCGGCGGCGACAGCCACTACACGGACTGCGTGGTCGTGGACTACACGATCGGCTTCCGCATGGGACGCGGCGGCTCGAACCGCCTCACGCGCTGCCACGTGTGGGGCGGCCCCCTGCCGGCCACGGAGCCGGGCGGCGAGCGCGAGATGCTGAAGAACTCGGTCAACTTCTGGATCGACGGCGCGGGCGACACGATCCTCCGCGACTGCTATGCCGACACCGGCAAGACCGGATTCCTCGTCAACGGCTGGGACACGCACCTTGACGGCTGCCGCTACTTCAACAACTACGGCTTCAAGCTCGACGACATCACGATCATCGACCACCGCCGCGGCCGCCTGCTCGTGAACGCCTGCCGCTTCAACAAGAGCAATCCGAAGATCCGCGCGTACACGGGCATCGGCACGGTTGAATGGCGGAACATGATCTACTCGAACTTCCCCGCCGACGCCGAACAGCCGGGCGCGCTCGACTTCGAGGTCGACCAGGACTGCGCCACGCCCGACGACTGGGAATTCCTTCCGGGCGGCAAGCCATGCGTCCTCGAGGCGAAGCCGAACGAGTTCGCCGGCAAGCCGGACTGCCGCAGCTGGCGCCTTGGCGTCTCGCGCAAGACACTTGCGCGGAAGTTCCCGAATGCGGGACCGGGGAAGGAACTCGTCGTGCGCGCCCGCGCCACGCGGCCAGACACGAAGGCCGTGGAGATCACGCTCATCCACGCGAACGGGAAGGTGTGGGGCACCCAGGTGCCGCTCGAAACCGAATGGCGCGACATTCGCGTGCCGCTCTCCGAGCTGCGCTACTTCAAGCACTGGGGCAACCTGCCGCCGCTCGAGCCTGGCGACGCGCCTGACGCGCGGAATCTCCAGACCATCGGCCTCTGCTACGGCAAGTGGCTCTGCCAGAAGACGCTGGACCAGGAGCATGGTTTCGAGATATCGTCAATCCGCATCGTCGGCCGCTAACCCTCTTGTAAGTCAGGGCAGTTTTTTATATAATATCCCCTCATTTTGCGGAAAACTGCCCGTTTGACAGGGGCGGTAGAAAGACCGAGACAGACATGAAGACCATGACCGACGCCAACTTGGCGGTCGCAAGAGTAGCCTACGCCTGCAGCGACGTGGCGTTCATCTATCCCATCACGCCCTCGTCCCCGATGGGCGAGAAGGCCGACGAATACATGGCCGCGAAGCGTCAGAACATTTGGGGCGCGGTCCCCGAGGTGGTGGAGATGCAGAGCGAGGGCGGCGCGGCGGGTGCCGTGCACGGAGCCGTCTCCGCCGGCGCGGTGGCGAGCACGTTCACCTCGTCGCAGGGCCTCCTCCTGATGATCCCGAACCTCTACCGCATCGCGGGCGAGCTGCTCCCGGCCGTCTTCCACGTGGCCGCCCGCGCGCTCGCCGTGCACGGCACGTGCATCT
>CAMPAF010000260.1 GCA_946631535.1 uncultured Verrucomicrobiota bacterium | reverse complement strand
TGTTCGACACCAACGACGTCATGTGGTGCTTCATGGACCAGCGCCGCCGCCGCCGTAAATTCTACGCGACCACGCTTCTCAGGGCGTTCGGCTACGGTCTTGACGAGCAGCTCATGCAGCTCTTTTACGACTTCAAGAAGCTCCCGACCGAAAAGAAGTACGCCGACAAGGATCTGCGCATGCTCGTCATGAAGGACGACCTTGTCGACACCGATTCCCAGGCGGTCATCGCGCGCCGCTACGACCCGGTCACGCCTGCGATGATGGAGCAGATAGCCGCCGCCGGCATCTCCGAGGTTGAGGTCGTTGACGTCGCCGTCGACAACGGGACGCTTATAAAGACCCTGCGCGAAGACGCGAAGGCGGGAATTCACAATGAAGAGGACGCGCTCAAGGAGATCTACAAGAGGATGCGTCCGGGCGATCCGCCGACGGCGTCCAACTCGAAGCAGATGATCCACCGCATGTTCTTCGAGCTCGCCCACTACGATCTCGGCTATGTGGGCCGCCACAAGATCAACAAGAAGCTCGGTCTGTCCGGCAAGGTCGACGACAACCTCCGCACGCTTCACGAGTCTGGCATAGACGTCATCGAGGCGATACGCCTTCTTCTCAAGATATACGTCGGGCGCGAGACGGTGGACGATATCGACCACCTCGGCAACCGCCGCATCCGCACGACGGGCGAACTGCTCGAGAATCAATGCCGCATCGGCCTCGCCCGCACGGAGAGGCTTGTGCGCGAGCGCATGACAATTCACGACCCGAACCAGGGTCCGCTCACGCCGCAGCGCCTCGTGAACTCCAAGACCTTCAGCGCCGTCGTGACCGATTTCTTCGCGCGCTCGCAGCTCTCGCAGTTCATGGACCAGACGAACCCGCTTTCGGCTCTCGCCCACAAGCGCCGTCTCTCGGCTCTCGGTCCCGGCGGTCTAAGCCGCGAGCGCGCGGGCTTCGAGGTCCGCGACGTCCATCCTTCCCACTACGGCCGCATCTGCCCGATCGAGACGCCTGAAGGTCCGAACATCGGTCTTATCTCGTCGCTCGGCATATATGCGCAGGTCAACCGTTTCGGCTTTATCGAGACGCCCTACCGCAAGGTCGTCGGCGGCGTTGTGACCGACGAGATCGAGTATCTGCCGGCCGACAACGAGGAGCAGTACGTCATCGCCCAGGCCAACGCGCCCCTCACGGAGAAGCGCACTTTCGCCGAAGAGCGCGTGACCTGCCGCTACAAGACGGAGTTCTGCGAAAAGCCGGCCCGCGAGGTCCAGTATATGGACGTCGCCCCGATGCAGGTGATTTCAATCGCGGCGGGCCTCATCCCGTTCCTCGAGCACGACGACGCGAACCGCGCGCTCATGGGCGCGAACATGATGCGCCAGGGTGTGCCGCTCATGACGACGGAACGTCCGTATGTCGGAACGGGTCTTGAGGGCATCAGCGCCAAGGATTCGCGCGTCATCGTGACGGCGGTCGAGCCGGGCAAGGTCGCCTACGTCTCCAGCGAGGTGATTCTCACGACGGCCGACGGCGAGCTGCCGAAAGGCGTAGACCCCAATCCCGATCCTGCGAGCTACGACTTCGCGGCCGAGGCCGAGAAGGGCGTGAGGCGCTACACTCTCCAGAAGTTCCGCCGTTGCAACGCGGGTACGTGCTTCAACCAGAAGCCGATCGTCAAGCGCGGCCAGCGCGTCAAGGCGGGCGACTGCCTTGCGGACGGCCCTGCGACCGATCAGGGCGAGCTCGCCCTCGGCAAGAACCTGCTCGTGGCGTTCATGAGCTGGCGCGGCTACAACTTCGAGGACGCGATTCTCGTCAACGAGAAGCTCGTTCGCGAGGACGCGCTCACCTCGCTGCACATCGTAACGTTCGAGTGCGGCGCGAGGGACACGAAGCTCGGACCCGAGGAGATCACGCGCGACATCCCGAACGTGAGCGAGGACGCGCTCAAGAACCTCGGTTCGGACGGCATCATCCGCGTCGGCGCGGAGGTGAAGCCCGGCGACATCCTCGTCGGCAAGGTGACGCCCAAGGGCGAGACCGAGCTGAGCCCTGAAGAGCGCCTCCTGAGGGCGATCTTCGGCGAGAAGGCGGCCGACGTGCGCGACACGTCGCTGGTCGTTCCCCCCGGGACGGCGGGCGTCGTCATGGGAGTCCAGGTCTCTACCTCGCAGCAGAGCGAGGAGATGGACGAGAAGAAGTCCAAGAAGGCCAAGAAGGACGCCGAGAAGAAGCGCAAGAACCAGCTCACCAAGCTTGAGAAGGATCTGACCGCGAAGCTTGCGGCGGAGCTGATGAACGAGAAACTTCCCGTAGACATCACCGACACCGAGACCGGCGACGTGATCGTTCCCGCGAACAAGAAGATCAAAAAGTCCCAGCTCGCCACGCTGGCCAAGGCCCATGCCCACTGGGAGATGGAGACCGGCCCCGCGCGCGAGAAGGTCGCGGCCATCATCGATCCGTTCGACGAGGAGTTCGCTGCGATAGAAGACGCCGCCGAGAACGGCGACGGGCTCTTCGGCGACCTTGGCGGCGACGGCGAGGTCGTGAAGTCGGTGAGGGTGTTTCTCGTCGACAAGAAGAACCTCCAGCCCGGCGACAAGATGGCGGGCCGCCACGGAAACAAGGGCGTCGTCTCGCGCATCCTGCCGAGCTGCGACATGCCGTTCCTGCCGGACGGCCGCCCCGTCGACATCGTTCTGAACCCGCTGGGCGTGCCTTCGCGAATGAACCTCGGCCAGCTGTTCGAGACATACCTCGGCCTCGCGTGCCGCACGCTCAACTTCCACGCCGCGACCCCTGTGTTCGACGGCGTTCAGGAGAGCGAGATCGACGAGCTCTTGAGCCAGGCGCGCGAAGTGCAGCGCAAGGAGGAGGGCGACCAGGCCTGGATATGCCCCGAAGGAAAGACGGTCCTCTACGACGGCTTCACAGGCGAGCCCTTCGAACAGAAGGTAGTGGTAGGCGTGATCTACATGCTCAAGCTGCACCACCTCGTGACGGACAAGATCCACGCGCGTGCGGTTGGCCCCTACTCGCTCGTCACGCAGCAGCCTCTGGGCGGCAAGGCCCAGCTCGGCGGCCAGCGCATGGGCGAAATGGAGGTGTGGGCGCTCGAGGCGTACGGCGTGGCCTATGCGCTGCAGGAGCTGCTCACCGTCAAGTCGGACGACGTCCAGGGACGTACCAGGATCTACGAGTCCATCGTCAAGGGGACGAACATCCTCGATTCTGGAATGCCTGAGTCGTTCTCGGTGCTCATCCACGAACTTCGCGGCCTCTGCCTCGACACCCAGCTTCTGGGCGGCGAACAGATCGGCCAGAAGCGCAAGGGCGAGGCGGCCGCCGCAGCGGCTGCGACCGCTCCCGCCGCGGCTGCTGCCGACGACCTTCTCGCCGGCGCCCTGAACCTTTAATGCAATCTAGGAACAAACGAAAATGAATCCCTACAACACTTCGGATATTTTCGGCGGGTCGTTCAACGCCTCCGCCCACTATGACGCGGTCAAGGTCCAGCTCGCATCGCCCGAGACGATTCGCGGCTGGTCGCACGGCGAGGTGAAGAACCCCGAGACGATCAACTACCGCACCTACCGCCCCGAGAAGGAGGGTCTCTTCTGCGAGAAGATCTTCGGCCCCACCAAGGACTGGGAGTGCGCCTGCGGCAAGTACAAGAGAATCAAGAACAAGGGCATCGTCTGCGACCGCTGCGGAGTAGAGGTTACGCTCGCCTCCGTGCGCCGCCAGCGCATGGGCCACATCGAGCTCGCGGTCCCCGTGAGCCACATCTGGTTCTTCAAGTGCTCGCCGTCCAGGATGGGGCTGCTGCTCGACAAGACGATGAACGAGCTCGAGCGCGTCCTCTACTATCAGGACTGGATGGTCGTAGAACCCGGCGACACGCCTCTCAAGGAAGGCCAGATCCTGACCGACCAGGAGTATGCCGACGCGCAGGAGAAGTACACCGACGGCTTCAAGGCAGAGATGGGCGCCGAGGCCGTCAGAAAGCTGCTGCGCAAGATCGACCTCAAGGACCTGATGCGAGAGCTGGAGGAGCAGATGGAAGCCACCCGCTCCAAGCAGAACCGCAAGAAGATCGCCAAGCGCATGAAGGTGGTCGAGGGCTTCCGCGTGTCGAACTCGAAGCCCGAGTGGATGGTGCTCGACGTGCTGCCGGTCATTCCGCCGGAGCTCCGTCCGCTCGTCCCGCTCGAGGGCGGCAGGTTCGCGACGAGCGACCTCAACGACCTCTACCGCCGCGTCATCAACCGCAACAACCGCCTTCGCAACCTCCTCGCGCTGAAGACGCCCGACGTCATCATCCGCAACGAGAAGCGCATGCTCCAGGAGGCCGTTGACGCCGTGTTCGACAACGGCCGCCACGGCCGCGCCGTGACCGGCCCCGGCAACCGTCCGCTCAAGTCTCTCTCCGAGATTCTGAAGGGCAAGACGGGCCGCTTCCGCCAGAACCTCCTCGGCAAGCGCGTCGACT
>CAMPAF010000259.1 GCA_946631535.1 uncultured Verrucomicrobiota bacterium | reverse complement strand
GAGCTCATCAACGACATCCTCGACCTCTCCAAGCTCGACGCCGGCGCGATGGAGATGCGCTCCGGCACCTGCGACATGATGCAGCTCATGCGGGAGCTGCCCGCCATCTTCGGATATCGCGTCCGCCGACACGGCGTCAAGCTCAAGATAATCGGCCCTGTCTCCGGCAAGATCCCGGTGCTCGCGCTCTCGCAGCAGGGCATGCGCCAGATACTGATCAACCTCGTGGGCAACGCCGCGAAGTTCACCGACGAGGGCGAGATTCGGGTCGAGGTAGGATGGGACGCCGAGCAGCATACCCTCAAGGTCACGGTTTCGGACACCGGCTGCGGCATCGCCGAGGCGAAGATGGAACGCCTCTTTGACCCGTTCGTGCAGGATATCGCAAGCCGCATGAATGCAAGTGGCGGCGAGATGAAGGGCACCGGACTCGGGCTGCCGATCGTGAAGCGCATGGTGGACAACGCCCACGGCACGGTAAAGGCGGACAGCGCCCTGGGCAAGGGCACGTCGTTCGAGATCGTCATCCCCGGCCTCGACATCGCTGAGGGCGTGTCGACCGCCGCGCGTTCGGCCGAGGAGACGCTCCGCTCGGCCATGCCAGAACGCGTGCTCGTGGTGGACGACATGGCCATGAACCGCAAGATCCTCGGCATCCACCTCGGAAACCTGAAGGTAAAGGACATCCGCTACGCCGAGAACGGCGAGGACGCGCTGAACGTGATGAAGGAGTGGGTGCCAGACCTCGTGCTCTCGGACATGTGGATGCCGAAGATGGACGGTTCGCAGCTTGCCGAGGCCATGCGCAGGGAACGCCGCCTCGCGGAAATCCCCATCGTTGCCGTCACGGCGGACGTGGATGTTGGATCCACCTACGACATGAGCCTCTTCGCCAAGGTCATCGCGAAGCCGATCACCAGCGCAAAGCTGCGCGCCCTCTTCGGCGACATCGGAGCGGACTGACGCGCAATTCGGTCCTTCACAACCGCGCGGAAGTTTGGTATCATTCCGCCGCCGATGGAACATATTGACGAAGAAGGCGCAGCAGGCTCGTTCAGACCTGGCGACATGTTCGGAGACTGCATCGTGGAGAGGCTGCTCGGCAAGGGCGGCCTTGGGTTCGTGTACCTCGTGCACGGTTCCGACGGCAAGCGGTACGCCCTCAAGACGCTGTGCACGAACGCGACGGAGAACTCCCCAGAGTACAAGCAGCGCTTCGCGCAGGAGGCCAACCTGATGATGACGCTGCGCCACCGCAACCTGGTGCGAGTGTACGACGCGGGCGAGGACGCCGAGAGAGGCATCTGCTACATCATGATGGAGTACATGCCTGGCGGCACGCTGAAGGATCGTATCATAGAGCATGGCGCGATGTCCGTGTCGGACGCAATCTCCATCGCCACGCAGATCGCGGAGGCGCTTGCCATTGCGCATTTCCACGGCGTGATCCACCGCGACGTCAAGCCCGACAACATCCTCTTCGCCGCCGACGGAACGCCGAAGCTTTCCGATCTCGGTGTAGCGAAGCTCATCAAGGGAGGGGGCGACGGCACCGAGACCATGCAGGGCGTCATCATCGGCACGCCGGCGTACATGGCCCCAGAGCAGATTCTCGACTCGAGCCACATCGACGAACGAGCCGACATCTATTCCCTCGGGGTGGCACTCTACGAAATGCTCACCGGCAAGCGGCCGAACCACGGCAGCACGGTGATGGGAATGCTCGCCAAGGCCGTGAAGGGGGACCAGCTTCCCGACGTGCGCACGATGCGCCCGGAGGTTTCGGCTTCCGTTGCCTACGTGCTTTCGCTGATGTGCGCCCCTAAACCCGAAAACCGCCCTGTAACCTCTCGCGCCGTAGCCGACCTGCTGGTTCGCGCCTCCGTTGACGGACTCATCCTGCCTGATGATCCGCCGCCCCAGCCGGGAGAATCCAACAAGCGCAAGGGAGGATGGTTGGCAAACTTTTTTAGGCGCATCGCGGATATGCTGGGGGGGTAATCCCGCTCAACGTTACCCTCTACAACACGCGATCTCTACAACACGCGGTTGATGATTTCGGCAGCAGAGTTGAGGCAGCTGCGGTGGTCGCTAGGGGTCTTGGACATCGGGAAGCGGATGCCTGCCCATTCGAGCTTGTGGTGGTTCTTTCCGCTGATGTAGCGGAACCCCAGCTTCTCGAGCTCTGCAATTGCCTGGTCGTCGAGGAACGAACTGGCATCCTTGATAATCTGGCGTACGGCATCGCGGCGGCGACCGAGTTCCCCGGAGGCAGGGTTGGCGCAGAGCACGGCCTCTAGGATGCGTGCGCGCCGGTCGCGTCCGCCGGCCTCTGCCGCCTCTGCTGCCGAGGCGAGGGTATCGAGGACGTGTTCGCGTATCTCGCCTGCGAACTTCTCTCCAAGTGCCGCGGGCTTTTCGAGCAGGACGGACGAGGAAAGCGAGGTGCGTTGTGCCTCCACGAGCAGGTCCTTCAGCCTGTCGATCTCGCGGTCCTTGGCTTCGCTTTCCGCAATGAGCCCCTCGTCGACATGCGGCTTGGCGCGTTCCTCCTCCAGTTCTGCGCGGACGGCGGCGCATGCCGCCTCTGCCGACTCGGCGCGGGCGAGAAGGGCGGTGTGCTCCTCGCGGAGCAGGGCAAGATCGCGTGCGAGCGATTCGCACGCCTCGCGTTGGGCTTCCAACTCCTCCTTCAAGGCGTCCTGGGCGGCGGCAAGTTCCGCGCGTTCTGCGGCAAACGCGTCCTCGGCCTGCTCCTGGCGCACTTTTGCGATGGTGCTGGGGGTTACGACTGTCGTGCGGCGGCTGGGGGTCTTGCCAGGCTTGTCGCCGAGCAGCGAAGCGAAATAGTCGTTGGAATTCATGCCGGGTCTCCGGTCTGGTGGCGCAAGGGCCGGTTCTTGAGATAGTAGTGGAAATAAAGCGTGAGGTCGGTTGCGACGAGCGCGATGTCTGCCAGGTACACCCAGACGACCCAGCTGCGGTCGCTGATCAGGTGGCTGGCTATGCCGAAGAGGTAGCCGATGATGACGATGATCTCGAACGCAGGGCTCTTGCCGTCTACGCGCTTGGCGCGAAAGGTCTTCGCGATGGCGAACGGCCAGGAAAAGCCAAAGCAGAACAGCATGGCGAATTCTAGAAGTCTTGGCAACAGGTCCGGGTTCATTGGATGTCCTTGAGTCGAAAGCGCATATTATACCATGTTTCCGTCATCCGCGCACGCCATGCGACGACGCTCGACTTGCGAGGCTGACTTGCGAGGGGCGCATCCGCGAATCGTGCAGAAGCTACGAAACAGACGCTAAAATGGTAGGGTCGCCTCGCCGAGGCGACCGTAGACGCAAATGATTGGCATTGCGATTCAACAAGGAGCACAGAGAATGAAGAGCAGGTTTTTTGCGTTCGCGGCGATTGTGTTCATCGTCGGCGGAATGGTGTCGTCGTCACTCGGCGCAGGCGAACCGTACATCGAGACGGACGGCTCGCAGTAGGTCAACACGGGGTACGCGTGCGCGACAATACCATCGTGCTGGACTCCCGCGGCGGCCTGGTCTTCACGATCCGGTAGGGCGAGCCGTCCTCGGCGAGCCGCATGGCGGGATGGCCGCGCTGCTGCGCGGCCGCCGCCATGAATTGCGACCCTCCCCGCCGCCGCCCACAAACCTGCCGAATTGTGATATACTTACAGCCGTGGAAAAAATGTTCACGTCCAGAAGGAGCACAACATGAAGCAGATGATACGCGTTGCGGCAATCATGGCCGTGGCGTTGAGTTCGATGGTTGTCGATGCGGGTGCCTCGGCGGAACGCTCCCTCCGGAATGCGCCGAGCACTGTCCGGCGGGTCGTCCTCATCGGCGTTGACGGCCTCGGCGCGCGGTGGATTCCCTGGCGTGACATGCCTACGCTTTCACGGCTGCGCGACGAGGGATTGTATGCCGTGGGGCGGTGTTCATTCCCCACGTCGTCTGGAATCAACTGGCCGAGTATCTTCACCGGAACCATCGCCGAACTGCACGGCTTCCGCGATAACTCCGGCAAACCGGAGGTCGAGCCGTGGGAGAAGACGGAAAAAGGCATTCCGCCCTGCGTGTTCTCCGCAGCGCGTCGCCAACGGCCCGGCGCGTGGACGGCCTCGATCTACGACTGGGCGACGATCAGCACGCTCCACAACACGAACGCGGTCAACCACGTGTCGGCCTACCGCCAGAAAAACTGGAAGGACCACGCGGAGCACTTAGCGCTGGACGAGACGATGGCGGACGATTTCATCTCGACGCTCGACAGGGATCCGACGCTGGTGTTCCTCTACCAGCACGCGGTCGACCATGCGGGCCACACCTACGGCTGGGGATCGCCTGAGCAGACGAACGCCTGCCGCCACGCCGACGCGCAGATCGCGCGCGTGGTCGCGGCGCTTGAACAGCGCGGCATGGCCGCCGACACGGCCATCGTCCTCACGGCCGATCATGGCGGGCACGGCAAGAAACACGGCATGGCGCTCAT
>CAMPAF010000258.1 GCA_946631535.1 uncultured Verrucomicrobiota bacterium | reverse complement strand
CGATCTTCATCACCTTGGCGACCTCCTCGGTCGAGCCGGGGTGGACGATGAAGTCCGCCTTCGGGCACTCCTTGCCGCGGTCGTGCCACATCTCGGGGATCCAGTAGTAGTCGATGGAGTGGCCGAACTTGTCGGCGAACTTCACGTCGACGTTCGCGTCGCCCACGGCGTCCGTGAGCTCTGTCCGAATCATTTCGAACATGTAGCTGTCTGGCTTTATTTTCATTCGTGTTTCCTTTGTTGAGAAATCGGATGCGGGTATTTTACTCCCGCACCCCATCGCCGCGCAAGTCCCGCGGGCGAGAAAATATGACATTTCTTTGAGAAGATATGAGAGGCTATCAAAACCAGCCGATCCGGCATGCCACCCGTGAACTTACTCCCAGATTCCCACATCGCCGCAATGTGGTAAAATAGGGGCATGAAAAACGCGCTCGCTTGCCTTGTCTTCGCATCTATCGCGGCAATGGCCGCAGAACCGCCGCCGGACACCTTCGAGGAGATGGTGCCGATGCCGGATGGCGTGAAGCTATACACGTACGGCATACGTCCTGCGCCTGGCACGAAATGTCCCATCGTGATCATGCGCAGCCCGTATGTGCCGGAAAAGCCGGTCGACCTGGCGGCCTTCGCCCGCAAACAGTCCGGCAACCTGGCGCGCGGATACGCCTACCTCGTGCAGCACTGCCGCGGCTGCGGCATGAGCGAGGGCGACTGGATACCGTACGAGAGCGAGCGCGCCGACGGCCTCGCGCTCCTCGGATGGGTGCGCAAGCTCCCGTGGTACAACGGTGAGATATTCCTCGAAGGCGGCAGCTATCTCTCCAGCGTCCACTGGTCGTACCTCGACACCAACCCGCCGGACATCAAGGGCGCGTGTCTCTCCATCCAGGAGGTCAACCGCTACAACATCGCCTACCGCAACGGATTCTTCAAGGCAGGCCTGCATGGCGGCTGGTTCGCGAAGGGGTACAAGAAGAAGAGCCATTCCCTCCAGCGCGACAAGTCCGTCTCGTTCTCCGACTTCCCGCTGCTCGACTTCTCGAAGCGCTACTGGGGCGAGGCCGTGCCCGCGCTCGACAACAAGCTCGCCCACCCGAACCGCGACGATCCCTTCTGGCGCGCGCGCGCGGCAGGCAGCGGCGCCGACTACCGCCGAGGATTCCTGGACTCCACAATGCCCATCCTCCTGCGAACCGCCTTCTACGACATCTACACCGAAGGCATCAACGACATGTGGCGCGAAACCTCTGCCGCACGTCGCGCGAACTGCGCCCTGCTCATCGACGCCTACGCCCACAGCAGCAAGCCGGCCGAGGAAATGAAGGGCACGCTTGGCGAGTTCCCTGGCGGCGCGCTGTCCGACGAAGGCGTCTCGCCGACCGACTGGTTCGACTACTGCCGCACGGGACGTCCCTGCACGAACGCGACTCCGGGGCACGTGCGCTACTACGCCCTCTGGGAGAACCGCTGGATCGAAGGGGCCGCCATCGAGGACGGCAGTCGCCGCATCGACCTTCCGCTCGGCACCGGCACACGCGCCTGGACGTACGACCCGAAGCGTCCCCTTCCCGACTTCCCCGGCTCGGGCGGCATCTGCTTCGGCGGCATGCGCCTCCAGCCGCCGCCCGACTTCCGCGACGACGTCGTCTCATACATCCTGCCGCCAGTCGTGGAACGGCTCGACGTGCGCGGACGCATGCGCGCGCGCCTCGTCGTGACGAGCGACTGCGAGGACACGTGCTTCTACGCGCGCGTGAGCGTTAAGAAGCCCGACGGGAAATGGTATCTGCTGCGCGACGACATCACGTCGCTCTGCGCGGACGGCGCCGACTACACGCCAGGCTCGGAGAAGGCCGTCTCCTTCCGTTTCGCGGACCATGCGTTCAGGCTGGAGAAGGGGGACGTCCTGCGCGTGGACGTGGCGAGCGGCTGCAGCCAATTCGCGCCGCATGGAAACGTGAAGGGACTTCAGTCGGCAGTGCGCGAGCCGAAGGTGGCGCGCAACTCCGTCCGTGCGGACGCTTCCGCCCTCACCCTATTCGCCAAACCTTGACTCAAGTCTCGGCGTAGGAGCCGAGGAAGGTGAAGTGCTCGATCTCGGGATCGGCCGCCAGCTCGGCGAGGAGCGCCAGGACGTTCGGATCGCGCGGCGACGCCTCGAAGTCGAACGTAAAGCGGAACTCGAAGTCCATGCCCGGCACGGGGCGCGACTCGAGCTTCGTGAGGTTCACGTTGATGGCGGCGAACTTCGAGATGATGGTGTTGAGCGAGCCCGGACGGTGCGGCAGGCTCATCATGATGCTGAACTTGTTCGCGTCGGGATATATCTCCAAGTTCTTCGAGATGCAGATGAAGCGCGTGTAGTTGACGGCCGTGTTAGAGATGTTCTCCTGCAGGACGTCGAGTCCGTAAAGCTCGGCGCAGGCGCGCGACGCGATGACGGCGCGGTTCTTCTGGCGCATCTTCCCGAGCGACTTCGCGGCCACGGCCGTGTTCGTCTGCGGTATCTGCTGCCATCCCGGATGCGCGCGCAGGAACTCTCCGCACTGCGCGAGGGCGTGCGGGTGGCTCGATATCTCCTTGATGTCCTCGATCTTCACGCCGGGCACGGCAAGGAGCACGTGGTTGATGCGCAGGCGCAGGGCCTTGACGATGTGGAAGTGATGGCGCACCATCGCGTCGTAGACGGGCGCGACGGATCCGGCGGCAGAGTTCTCGATCGGCAGGATGCCGTACGGGCAGAGGTCCTTCTCGACGGCGGAGAACACGTTCTCGAAGCCGTCGAAGTAGAGGATGGTGGGCAGCGGAAAGACGAGCGACGTCGCCTGCTGCGCGTACGCGCCCTCGGTGCCCGGACACGCCACGAGCGTGCGAGTTGGGAACGTGCCGCCCGCGTCGGCGGCGGAGCGGATGGAGTCCACCAGCTTCGACGGGCCGCCAAGGGCCGCGCGCTGCCGCGCCCTGGAGATGCCGAATAGGGTGGAGAAGAGCAGCCGCGCGCCGTTCTCGTACTCGGGGCCGACCTCGCCCGCCACGCGGTAGAGGATCTCGCGCTCGCGCGCGGGGTCGAGCACGGGCGCGCGCCGCTCGCGCTTCGACTGCGCCACCTCTTCCACGATTTCCAGCCTGCGGCGGAAGAGCCTCACCAGCTCCTCGTCGATGCCGTTTATCTCCTTGCGAATCTCCTTGATGTCCTTCATAGCTTCAGCCCTCTCACCGCATTCACCTTCTTCATCGTCGCCGCGAACATCTCGGGCGTCTGGGACTGCGCGCCGTCGCACTTCGCGTGCGGCGGGTCATTGTGGACCTCGATGATGAGCCCGTCCGCGCCGATCGCCGCCGCCGCCACGGAGACGGGATCAACCAGGTGCGCATAGCCCGTCGCGTGCGAGGGGTCGACGATGATCGGCAGGTGCGAGAGCTTGTGGAGCATCGGCACCACCGCCAGGTCGAGCGTGTTGCGCATGGCCGTCTCGAACGTGCGGATGCCACGCTCGCAGAGGATGACGTTCGGGTTGCCGGAGGCCATGACGTACTCGGCGCTCATCAGCAGCTCCTGGAGGGTGGCGGACATGCCGCGCTTCAGGAGGACCGGCTTCTGCGTGTGCGCGCCCACCTCCTTCAGGAGGTCGAAGTTCTGCATGTTGCGCGCGCCGATCTGGATCACGTCCACGTCGTTGAAGAGGTCGATCACCTCGAAGTTCATCAGCTCCGTGACGATCGGGAGGCCTGTCTCCTTCTTGGCCGTCAGCAGGAACTCGATGCCCTTCTTGCCCAGGCCCTGGAAGGCATACGGGGAGGTACGCGGCTTGAATGCGCCGCCGCGCAACATGTCGGCCCCGGCGGCCTTCACGGCGCGGGCGATCGTCACCACCTGCTCCTCGCTCTCGACGCTGCAGGGGCCGGCGATGACGCCGAAGTGGCCGCCCCCCACCTTCACGCCGCTGCAGTCGATCACCGACGGCTCGGGGTGGAACTTGCGGTTCGCCGCCTTGTACGGCTCCTGGATCCGCTGGACGCTCTCGACCACGTCGAGCGCCTCGATGAGGCCGGGGTCGATGTGCGCCACGTCGCCTACGCATCCGATGAGCGTCTGCATCTGGCCCACCGACACGCTGGGCGTGATGTTCTTCATGCGCAGGAGCGTCAGCAGGTTCTCCACCTGCGACTGTTCCGCGTCCTTCTTCAGCAGTATTATCATGTCATGTCCTTTTCTGTCAAATCATATCTGTCCCCAGCCAAAAACGGCCTCGCTTCCTTCTGGAGCGGGGCCGTTGTTGAAACCGTTGACTTACTGTAAGCTCGCTTTCAGGAAAACGCACCCGCTCCACGCGTAAAGTACGCGAAGTAATATCCAAACCAATATCCAAACTGTCTTTCTCTAGCCATCTTTTTTCCCGAAAGCGGCATAAGTCTACCAAATCCCCGTCCGCCTGTCAAATCGGCACCAACCACTAGCCACTTGCCGGGCGCATCTGCGTTTTTCCCCCATGCGTTTTGAGATTGGAAACAACCAGAACAA
>CAMPAF010000257.1 GCA_946631535.1 uncultured Verrucomicrobiota bacterium | reverse complement strand
GAACGTGAATTCGAACGGATAGTTCTCCGCCAGCTCGGCCGGCAGCCAGAAGTGGAGGCGGTTGGACGGTTGTTCTTTCACCACGGCGCGCGTGACGTGCGTCATGTTGCGGTCACCCACGTAGAAGTCTTTTGCCTGAGGAGAACCCTCATGGCTGAATTCACCGCCGGCACCGCCGCTGACGAGCGCCCACGAGCCGAGCATCTCGACCTTGTCGATCGCGAGCGACCCCGTGCCGCCCAGCGTGAGCGTGGCGACGTTCTCGCCCGCATGGACGGCACCGCCCTTCACGATCCACCACACGTCGTCGCCGGTCGCCACCGCCTTCGATCCGAAGCGCGCGCCGTTGACGGCAAGCGACACCTGAGCGTCCGTACCCGAAACATCGCCCACGACGAGGTGGAAGCCCTGATCCATCCCGTTCCAGTTCGGCGGCGGCGTGAAGCGGAGCGTGAGCGTGCGGTGGGTCGCATCGAGCGTGCCCGCCATGTCATGCCATGTGTCGCTCACGGTGTAGTCGTAGGAGCCTTCGGCGGCGGCCGCAAACTCGCCGGCCGTGCCGTCCGCCGCGCCCGCGCCGAACGCCGCGCGCGGGTAGCCGAACGCCGCCGCGATCTCGTCCGTGGACAGCGCACGCTTCCAGATGGCGATCTGGTTGATCGCGCCGGTGAAGATCTTGAGGGCGTTGACGTTCGGGATCGTACCGTCGGCCTTCCTGTAGACGGTCCAGTCGCGGAAATCGTTCTCGCCGTTCAGCGCCAGCACCGTGCCGGTCTTCTGCGCCTGGCTGGTGGGCATCGTTCCGGTCCACTGGCGAATGCCATGCTTGGCGTCCGCGACCGTCACCGTCAAACGGTCCAGTCCGTTCGTCTGGACCGAGATCGTGTAGGCGATGTCATACCAGGTGTTGGTGGTCATGATGAGTGAAGAGGGACCGATCGCCTGCCGTCCACCGTAGATGTACGGATAGAAATTGGTGGTCGAGCTCCCGATCGTAACGATGCCCAACATGTAACCGCCCATGGTGGTGGTCGAAGAACCGTAGCCGAAGCTGTCCTGGAAAAGGTAGCAGTTCTTCCCCCCCGGATAGTAGTCGTATGGCTTCGTAATGCAGATTCGGGCCATGAACGTCGCGTCGCCGGCCACCGTGGAATCCTTGAACCGCACATGCGGACACCAGACCTCGAAGGACGTATCCGCGTTTTCCCGGTATTGCGGTTCCATCAACAGACAGTCGGCGGCGACCGTCTCGCCGCGCGCGGGCTTGTGGACGGACATGTTCTGCCACGTGAGCGGGCCGCCGTCCGTCACGTATTCGACTTCCGGGTTCCCCGCCGCCGGCGCGGCGGCCGTGCCCCACTTCCGCACGTCGCGCAGCTCGTTCGCGGACACCTTGCCGTCGCCGTCGAGGTCGCGGTCGAACTTCCACCAACGGAAGACGTCGGTGAAGACGTCGCCCCCCTCCGGTGCCTCGGGCCGCCCGAACACGTCGAGGATCTCGCCGAGGTTCAGCGCCCGGTCCCACAGCGCCATCTCGTAAATGAGACCGTTGTAGTCCTTGGCGTCGACCTTATTGCCGCCGACGCTCGTAACCCAACTGGAGACGAACTGCTGTCCGCCGATACGGCCTGTCGTGCCCGCGAAGGGAACCTGCCGTTGATACGCATTGTCTAGAGTTTGGTAGAAGAGCCCGTTCTCGCCCGCCACCACGCACAGCACGCGCTGGACGACGTTCGTCGTGTCGTTCGCGTCGGTCGTCGTCGTGACGTTCGTGACCATTGACACGCTGAACGCGAGATCGTACCACTTGCCGGCCTCCAGCGTGATGCCGCCAAACGTGTCCTGCAGCTGTCCGATGAAGATTTTCGGATAGTAGGAGGTCGCGTTCTTCCGCACGAGGCCGAGCAGGTATCCGTAGGAATTCGCCTTGGTGCTGCCCCAAAAGAAATTGTCGTTGAAGATGAACCGTTCGTCCGTTCCCACGTAGTTCACCCCGTCGTTGAG
Source organism: uncultured Verrucomicrobiota bacterium (assembly GCA_946631535.1). Next base: position 2,543 of record CAMPAF010000257.1, on the reverse strand, counting down.
GGTATCACCCGGGCAGATGCGCGCGAAGAACGTCAACGTGTCGCTGTTGACGTACCCGTTGCCGAAGTCCACCATCGACGGCCGTATCTGGCTGCTCGTGTTCGTAATCACCTGGATGTTGAGCGCGGAGGACTGGACCACCTGCCCGCGGTAGGGGAGACGCACGGTCGTGTTCGTCCAGATCGGTCCGCCGCTCGGGCCGCTCGTCCGCGACGCCACGCCGACGGAGGCGTCGCGGCAGTCGTGGATCTCGCTCGTCTGGACGACCGCGCCGTCCGCGCCGCCCTGGTCGAACTTCCACCAGAATTTCGCCTCGTCCATCACAGACCCGAGCGCCGCCGTTCCCGCGAACGACGCCGCCACCGCACTTACATACCATCTTTTCATGCCTCGTCATTCCTTGCTAGAGTTTCAAACAGCATTAACATATCATATTTCCGCCACTGACGGAAGCGGGGAAAAGTGAAATTATCGGCCGCTAGCGGCGGACGAGGCAGAGGCCGATCGCGAGGCCACCGGCTACCGCAAGACATTCTGGCAATAGGCAGATAGCCCCAACCGCGGCCAGCAGCGAGCATGGCACGAAGGCCCATGTGGGTGGTGTGCACGGCACCGACGACATCACGCGGAAACGGTTGGAGTCCACAGGATCGACATAGAGCCGCAGATTGCGCCAGCGACGCCGCGACCACAGGACGAGCGGCACGGGATGCTCAGGAATCCATCGGCGGCGAAGATCAAGCTTCTTAGGGCGATGTCCGTCTACGGACACGACCATTTCCCCGGCCGGCGTGAAGTCCAGCGTAATCGAGCTCCGCGCAACGTTGGCGCCGTCGAACACCACGCGCATCCGCTCCGGACGCTCGTCCAGCCGACACGCCACCTCCGCCAGATATCCGGCTATCGCCTTCGGGCTAGGATCGTCGGGATCCACCGCAATCCGAACCGGCAATCCCCACCGCCTGAGCTGCCACCACCTCGCGACGAGCGGAATCGCGGCGCATGCCGCGAACAGGGCGATGTCCAGCGCGATCCGCATCTTAGCGGTTGAGCTTGTCCAGCGCGTCCACCATCAGCTTTCGCGCGTGCTCGTCGCGGAGCTTTGAGGTCTGGCTGCCGACAACGACCACGATCGCCCGCTTGCCGTTGCGGATTCCGGTGAGGACGATAGACGAACCGCCGGCGTCGATGTAGCCGGTCTTGAGCCCGTCGACCTCGCTCTCGCCCTTCTCGTTGAGGATCTTCTTCTTGTCCTTGACGAGGATGTTGTTGTGGTTCACCATCTTGAGAGGCTGGCCGGCGCCGTCGGTGATGGTGCAAAGCTTCGTCTTGGTGAAGCGGAAGACCTCCGGCATGGTCACGATCTTGCGGGCGAGCTTCACGAGGTCGCGGCAGGTGGACGTGTCGAACGGGCGCTTCGAGCCCGGCTTCGGCGGATACCCGTTCGGCGTCTCGTAGTGCGTGTTCGCCATGCCGAGCTGCTTGGCGCGGCTGTTCATCCGCATCACGAACGCCTGCAGGTCGCCGGGCTGGATCTCGCGACCCGCGTTCTTCGCGGTGGAGTTCTCTGCAAGCAGCACGGCCGCGTCGTTCGCGCTCTTGACCATGATCGAGAGAAGCAGGTCGTCAATAGTCATCGACTGCCCCGGCTTCAGGCCCACGACGCTGGGCTTCTCCTGGCTGCAGCGCACAGACGCCGTCACGCGCGTGGTGGGATCGTACTTCATCGCGTGCATGTCCTCCAGCACGAGCAGGAGCGTCATGAGCTTCGTCACGCTCGCCGGGCGGGCGACAGTGTCCGCATGGTCCTCGAACAGCACCTTGCCGGTTGCCGCGTCTACGGCGATAGCGCCCACGTAAGGCGTCTTCCTGAAGGCGGTCTCAGGCAACGGTCCGGCGACAGCCGCGCCCATCGCCATCAGACCTGCCAGCAATGTCAGTCTCTTGTTGATGCGTTTCATGGTGCAAGTATAGCACATATTCCGGCCCCGTGGAACAGGTCTTTTTCCTAACATCGCCTTAACATTCAAATGATAGACTAGCGGCGTTTCGGAAAATCTGATAAACTATTCACCCATTTTTCCAAGGACTAAGAAGCAAAGGAACAGACATGCTGAAGGTCGAAAACCTGAAGAAGAGCTTCGGTTCCTTCGAGGCCGTCAAGGGAATCTCCTTTGAGGTCAAGAAGGGCGAAGTGCTGGGATTCCTCGGGCCGAACGGCGCGGGGAAATCGACAACCATGCGGATGATCACGGGCTTCATCCCGCCGACGTCCGGCACGGCCGAGATATGCGGCCACGACATCATCAAGGATCCCGTGGGCGCGAAGAGCGAGCTCGGGTACCTCCCCGAGGCGGCGCCTAGCTACCGCGCGATGACCGTGACGGACTTCCTCACGTTCATCGCCAAGATCCGCGGTTTCGCGGGAGCAGCCGCCAAGGCGAAGGTCGAGGAGGCCATCGAGAAGGCCAAGCTCACCACCGTCGCCCGCCAGACGATCGAGACGCTCTCCAAGGGCTACCGCCAGCGCACCTGCTTCGCGC
>CAMPAF010000256.1 GCA_946631535.1 uncultured Verrucomicrobiota bacterium | reverse complement strand
CGGATTCTGGTCAATGCAGAAGAACGGCACGCTCCTCACGCGCAGGAACCGCCATCCTCGCCACACGGGTGGCATGTGCGTTTGGTTCTCCGCCGCGGGAGGGGTCGATCACGTGGAGAAGGATGGCGACTGGTACTTCACGCGGTGCGGCGGCGCGTACAGCGCGGTGCGCGTGGCGCAAGGCGCCGCACGTCTCGTGGCGGCAGGGCCGAAGGCCGAGATGACCTGCGAGCGCAACGGCAAGTTCCTTGTCTGCGACAACCAGTGGGCGGTCGTGATCGTGGAGACTGCGCGGGCCTGCGACTTCGCGGACGAGGCGGCGTTCCGCGAGAAGGTGAAGGCTACGGCGTTCTCACTCTCCCCTTCCGATCTCGACTACACCGGCATCTACGGCAACCGCTTCCACATGCTGCTCGACCGCGACGACGGCAGCACGATCGACGGCGAACCCTACGTGAAGAAGATCAGCTGGAGCGTCCGTAGCCCATTCGTGCGGATGCCGTGGTGCGGCAACATGGCGGATATATCCTTTGGCGGAGAAGCCATCCGCCTCGACTTCCGTTAATCCCATTCCCCGTTCCCCATTCACCTCAACCTCAGCCACACCATGCGGTGGTCGCTGAGCGGGACGGCAGGTGACAGCTCGCAGTCGGATTGCCCTGCAAACCCACGGTGGAAAATGAAGTCGAGCGTGCAGTCTGGATAGCGCGTATTGCCCGGGTGCGTACCTCGCGCCTCCAGCGGCATGCCAGCGAAGCAGTTGACGAATCCTGCCTCTGTCAGGATATCAATTGTCTTTTCCTCCTTGAACACGCCGCTGAACGGATCCGTATTGAAATCCCCTGCGAGGATGAACCTTGTCACGCGCCGTCCGTCCGGAGCCTGCACCTTCTTCGTCAGCGCCCGGAAATGCTCCATCGCCAGCTCGCGCTTCAGACGGTTGGCTTCGCGTATCTCGGGCGTGGTGGAACCGTAGTTGCTCTTCAGGTGCACGCAATAGCAGGCGATGAGCCCGTCGTCTCCGCCGTCGAGCAGCGCGTACGAGAAGCCGCGCGGCGGCAACACCTTGTGCGAGCGACGCCAGTAGGAAAAGCTAGACTCTACGACTGGCAGATCGCTGACGATTCCGCTCTGCTGCCATCCGAGGCGGCGGTCGAACTCGCGGAACGCACTCATGCTGACAAGCGACAAGGTCCTGTCGCCAATCGTCGCCACGAGGTTGGAGCAGACCGTCTCGTCGCGCATCTCCTGGAAGAAGAGAATCACATGGTCGTTTGGCTTGCGCCGCTTCGCCAGTTCGCTCCGCACAACCTCGGCGGCGCCCTGGATCGTCGCCTTCTCAACCTCCGGCGGGGCGCGATGCTCCGCGCGTCCGCTCGGGAACCACCGGATGTTCCACGTGGCCGTCAGGACGTCGGCGCGGACTGCCGATGCGACAAGGAACAGGAGTATGACCCGAAAGCCCTTCATGTCCCTACCAAATCGATACCGCGTCAAGCGCGTCTCGAAGAAGACGGCCTGCGGCGGCCTCGCGCTCGTGGCGTCCAGCGCTTCCCAGCACCACCACGACGACACGCCGCCCGTTGCGTGCCGCAGTAAGGACTATCGACGACCCGGAGGCTGCGGTGTAACCGGTCTTCAGCCCGTCGCACTCCGGTATCGGCGTCGCCAGGTGCTGCGGGTCTCGGTTGCGTGGCACGAAGTAGTTGTGGTTCTGGAACGAGATAGGCTGTCCGCCGCCGCCCGTGACGGTATGCGATGCGCGCGACGTGTAGGTGAACACCTCCGGCATGGAGACAAGCGCGCGCCCCAGCTTGGCAAGGTCGTACGCCGTCGAAACGTCAAACCCGCGTTTCGACCCGCGCGGCGGCGGCAGTCCGTTCGGCGAGGCGTAGCGCGTATCCCTCATGCCAAGCTCCTGTGCCCGCCGGTTCATCCGTGCCACGAACGCTGCCACGCGGTCCTGCGGCGTCTCCTCCGGCGTCGTGGGCCCGTGCGCACGCGCTCGAGCCGCATGCTCGGCCAGCACTATGGCTCCGTCGTTTGCGCTCTTCATCATCAGCGCGTACAGGAGGTCCTCGATCGTCATGGTCTGTCCAGGACGGATATCCACCTTGCTCGGCTCCATGCTCGCCGCGTACGGACTTGCCACCGCCCTGTCGGACAGCCTGTAGCGCCCGTCGCGCAAGTCCTCCAGCACAAGCAGCAACGTCATCAGCTTGGTGCAAGACGCAGGATAGCCAGTAGTCCGCTCGTTGTCCGCGAACAGCACCCTGCCGGAACGCGCGTCCACCGCTATCGCCCCACGATACGGCGCACGCGGCGCCGTAGCCGAAATCGGTTTTGGCTGTTCCGGATGAGGAGGCGACTTCTTCGCAACCGGTGGTTTCTTGGCGCGGACCGTTGGAGGCGGAGACTTCTTCACCGGCGGCGTAGCGTGTTTCTTCACTGGCGTAGCGGAAGGTTTCTTCACTGGCGCCGCAACCGGCTTCTTCACCTCCACCGGGCCGTTGATCAACGGCCCCTTCTTAACCGGCGGCACCGCCGCCGCCACACATCCCGCAACCATCATCGCCATGATCACTACTTTCCTTGACATTCCATTTCCTTTCAGTGGCTCGAAGACCGTAAGGACAGAGGACAAAGGACATAAGACAAAGGAGGGTGGCTTCGCCCTCTGTCGTCTGTCTTTTGTCCTCTGTCCATTCCCAATAACCATCGCCCTTCAACCTCTCAACTTCTCAACTTCTCAACCTCTCAACTTCTCGACCCTAGGCATAGCTATGCATCCCTGTGAACACCTTGGACAAATTGATCCACGTGAGCGTCAGCACGATCATCACGGCGCCAACCGCGAGAAACATACGGTCCCCCTTCTCCGAAAGGCGCGGCCGCACGTGGAAGTATGCGGCATAGACGAACCATGTGGCGAGCGACCACATCTCCTTCGGGTCGAACTGCCACCAGTGGCCCCAACATACCTTCCCCCACGCCGCGCCCAGCACGAGGCCCAGCGTCAGCAGGAAGAACCCCGCACCCACGAGCCGTCGCCCTGCACCCAGAGCGGCGCGCACAAGAAGCACATATCCCAAGACGTACGCGCCCACATGCGGCACGAAAAACGGGCTCTGCAGCGCCGGCATCAGACGCTTCACACTCCCGTCCATAACAAAACCAACCGGTATCATTACTACAGCCAGCAGCAGCGAATCGACGAGCAACGTGTCTTGCCCGTCCACCTTCGCGCTCACAAATGTCAACACCGGGATGAGTGCCGCCATGCACATGAGGAACTCGTACAGGTTCTGCAGCGGCGGATGCCCGGTTGCCATCGTCCGGTGTACCAGCATGGCCACGGCGCCAAGGAAGACCAGCCCGTAAAGACACCGCGCCGTCTTCGCCCAGCGATTGCCGGCAACCTCGGCAGGGTCGCGCGTCCCGCGCCCCCGCAGGCACGCGGGACGCGTGCCCCTGCCTAAGGCTACAAGCAGCGCGCCCAGCAGCATCAGCGTTCCTCCGAGCGCCACGAGCGGCAGCCCGGCGTCCTTCACGCATTGCAGGATGGTGAAGTAGAACGGCTCGCCCGTGTGCGGGTTCTCAATCTCCTCGAACGAGCTCTGGTACACCCACCAGCCGTCACGCACGAGCGGATGGTTCACGGATATGTCCACCTTCTCGCCGCCGATGCGGCCGTAGCTAGTGTACTGGCGCACCGTTCCCGTGTCCGGCCACCGGTCGATCTCGAACCTGTCGAGCGTGAACTCGAAGTCGCCGTCCACCGAGCCTGTGCGCCCGGCGTGGAGCTTCAGGTATCCGTCCGGCACGCCCGCCAGCTCGTTGTACGTCCATCCGCCCAGCACTAGCGCGAAGCCTAGATGCAGCAGCAGCGCCGCAGGCCGTCGCCATGTCAAAAGGCAAGCGATCAGGCATGCCACGCCGAGCGCACCCACAGTGCCGATGGCGGCGTAGTACTTCATGAAGTCGAGCGAGCGCTCGGCCCCGCAACACGCCAAGCCTACGCTCGCCGCGGCGAAGGCGCATAGCGCTCCGGCCGCCAGCCACGGATTCCGCAGGACTCTCGGCGTTCCAGGCATCAAATAGTCCAGCCGTTGTAGTGCGGCACGACGGCGAGTCGGTTGGCGTCGGCGTTGTCGGGGAAGCGCTCGGCAGCTGGATCCCATTTCAGCGACGAAAGCCCGAGCCGCTCGCAGATGTTTGCCACGTGCGCGATGGTGATGGAGCGGTGCCCCACCGAACACGGGCACGCCGTGCGTCCGCCGGAGAAGACCGCGTCGATGAAGTCCATCTCGTGCGACACGCCGCCACGCGGCCGGTAGAGGTGCACGTCGCGTCCCTTGAGATCCTTCTTCTCGTTCCACTTCTTCAGGAACTCGGGACGGTCCAGCTTCCCGCGCGCCACGAAGATGTCGCCCTTCTCGCCGTGGAACCTGAGCCCGTTCGGCAGCTTGTTCGTGACGTGCGCGCGGAAGCCGTTGGCATACACCACGTCGAAGGAGTAGTTCGCCGCCCAGTCGAAGATGCGGTCGTTCGGATCGCGGTCGTG
>CAMPAF010000255.1 GCA_946631535.1 uncultured Verrucomicrobiota bacterium | reverse complement strand
AGGATGTTCGCGTGGATGGTGGCCGTCTCGAGCGCCTGCTGGTATTCGACCTGCGCGTCGTCAAGCACGTCCGTGTCGTCCTCGGTGAGGTTCAGCTGGCGCGCGTGGTCCAGGCGGTTGATGAGGATGTTGTCCGCCTTGAGCGACGTGGAGAAGTAGACGAGCGACTTCTGGTAGGTGAGCAGCTTCAGCAGCACCTCGTTGGAGATGGACTCGTGTAGCGAGTCCTCGAGGTCCTCCGTCTTCGCGTGGATGTCTCGCAGGTACCGCAGGAAGAGGACGGCGGCGTGCCAAAGGAGGCGGAACGCGAAGCGGTTCTGCTCGCACGGCGGGCAGACGCGACGGATCTGGTCGAGGAACGCGTTTGTCACCGGCGTGGCGGCGGAGCAGATGGTTATGACGCTCGTCCCGAAGAGGACGATGCCCAATGGGACCGTGGCGTACGGCAGGACGCTTTCGTCGTCCTCCTCGCCGCGCACGGGGTACGGCACATGGACGATGATGAGGGAAAAGCCGTCCTCGCTCTCGAAACGCGGCCGTTCCTCGCGGTCGAGAGGGTCGGTGAGGAAGTCCCTTGGCACCTGTGAGAACGACAGCACCTGCTCCAGCTCGGCCGTCGTGGGTTCCGCCAGGTTGATCCAGCACGAATCGGCGAGCTCGGAGGCCTCTTTCAGGCCACCGTTCTCCCATCTGTATATCGTCATCATGCCGGTAGCCTCCTTCCTGTTAGGGTCGTGCGAAAAAAAGCGCCAATAGTTTCTCACTATCTGCGCCGAATTGCAACCCCAAAATTCAAGAAAAATGCTATACTCTCGCCATGAAAAACTTGCTCGCCTGCTGTGCGGCCTTTGCCGCCCTCTCGCTTCCGGCCGCGATCAGCCTAGACGCGACCGGCCATGTGTACACCGACAAGGAGACGCCTTTCGCCCGCGGCGGCGCCCACGGAGCGTCCTGGACGCTCACCGACTGGCGCGGAAATCCCGTCGGCGAATCCGGCACCTGGCGCGCGGACGGCACTACGCCCCTTCCCAAGCTGCCCACGGGCTACTACCACCTGAAGAGCGGCGACGACGACGCCACGTTCGCCGTCGTGCCCGTCCCCGAAAGCCGCACCTTCGACCACAACTCCTTCTACGGCATCGACTCGGCGCAGAGCTGGGTGTCGCGCAAGGGCAGCTTCGTGTGCCCCTGGAACGGCGGCGACACCTACCGCACCGTGAGCGACCTCCTCTGGCGTAGCGGCCTTCCGCACGTGCGCGACCGCCTGAGCTGGAGCGAGGTCAACAGGCAGCCGGATTCGCTCGACTACTCCTACTACATGTACAACGCCGACCTGCTCCGCGCACGCGGCATCCTCGTCTCGGGCATGTTCCACGACTGTCCCCCGTGGGCAGGCAAGCTGAAGAAGCTCCCCTCCGACCTCAACGCCGTCTACACATTCTGTTCCCGCACGGCCGCCGCGTTCGGCGACCGCATGGGCGACTGGGAGTTCTGGAACGAGCAGGACATCGGCTTCGCCCCGGAGCCGGTGTGGGACTACGCCGCCGCGCTCAAGGCCGCCTACCTCGGCTTCAAGGCCGGCCGGCCCGGCACCGTCGTGCTGCCGGGCGCGCTCTGCCAACGCCCCGACAGCGCCTACGCCCGCGCCCTCTTCGACAACGACGCCGGCAAGTTCGGCGACGTGTTCAACTACCATACCTACGACGCGCCCGTCAGCTATCCACGGAAGTTCGCCACGCTCCGCGCGTTCATGAAGCGCTACGGCATCGGCGACAGGGCGATCTGGATGACCGAGGCCGGAACGAACCTGGAGGGCCACTCCGAAAAGCAGGGTGCGAAGAAGGGCCTGATGGCCCACTCGCCCGAGCAAGAGCTCATCAAAGCCGAGTTCTATCCGAAGTCGCAGATCGCCTTCCAGATGGAGGGCGTGGCGCGCAACTACTATTTCGTGTTCGGCGCGTACAACGAGCGCGCCGGCGCGAAGGACTGGGGCGTGATGCGGCGCGACGGCACCGTCAAGCCGGAGTACGCCGCCATCAGCGCGATGACGCGCGAGCTCGTCTCCGCGCGCCTCGCCGGCGAGATGTTCGTGGGCGAGGGCCTGCGGGTCTACCTCTTCGAGCAGCCCGACGGCTCGCAGACCGTCGCGTACTGGTCTGCGTCGCCCATGGACACCCGTCCTGGCGGGTCCATGCGCATCAAGGAGGATTTCGCGAAGGAGCTGACCCTCCCCGTCGCGAACGGAACCTACCGGCTTTCCGACCTCTGCGGCACGCGCTCGACCGTCACCGTCACGAACGGCGTCCTCGCGCTCGCGTCCACGCGTTTCCCGGCTTACGTGGCGGGCCTGCACGGCCTCAAGGCGGCAACGCCGCCCAAGCCGACGGGGAAGGTGAAACCCTATGTGCCGACAGCGGACGAGGACCTGACCGTCATCATCCGCGTCGACCTCAACACGAACGACTTCGAGATCGCCAGCCAGAAGACGCGCGCCATCCTGAAGGGCGACACGGGGCGCCTGCGCGTGCAGGTGTGGAACATGGGCGACTGCGCCAAGACGGGTTCCGTCAAGGTCGAAGGCGGCACGCTCCAGGGGCTGCCGGCCAAGATCTCACTCGGTCCGCGCGGCACGCCGCCAGCCACGTTCGACTGCACGTTCGTGCCGGGTGCGGGGAGCGACTTCATCCGTCCGATCGTCCTCACGGGCGTATTTGGCGGCAAGCGGTCGAGCCGGCTCGTCTTGTCCGTGCGCCTCGAGAAGCAGTTCCTCGCTTCCTGCGAGAAGGTGCCGCTCGCCTGGCAGGACCCGAAGGACTGGGAAAGGAACACGTCCGCGCAGTCCTTCAGCGCCACGTGGGACGAGGCTGAGAAGGCCGTGCGGTTCGACGTCGCCTGGACGAAGCCCGCCGACCGCTGGTTCTACCCCGTCTACAGGCTCAAGCTCCCGCAGGAGAGCTTCGCGGGCGCGCAGCTGTTCGAGTTCGAGGTGAAGAGCGCGCAAGACAAGGTGGAGAACGATTTTTCCACCCAGAACCTGATGTTGCTCTACGGCGGGAAGCATCCCGACCGCTTCATCTCCTACCAGGCACCTCTCGGTTCGTGGGAGAAGCGTTACGTGGAACTTTCCGACGGCGACTTGCTCTCCGATGTCACGGGCTTCCGCCTCGGCGCGAACCCGAAGGGCACGAAGTGCACATTCTGGATCCGCAACCTCAAGATACTGCGGAAGCGCTAGCGCCGTTCCCCCTCAGCCTGTCCGCGAGCGAGGTGCGCCGCTCGCGCACCGTGTTCGTCTCGATCGCCTTCTTCACGGCGTAGTGCGAGCCGATCACGAGCACGAGCTTCTTGCCGCGCGTGATCGCCGTGTAGAGCAGATTGCGCTGCAGCATCATGTAGTGCTGGTTGTGGAGCAGCACGATCACGGCGGGATACTCGCTACCCTGCGACTTGTGGATGGTCGTGGCGTAAGCAAGCACGAGCTCGTCAAGGTCTCCAGACCTGTACTCCACGGGCCGCCCGTCGAACAGTACCACGAGCGTACGCGCGGACGGGTCCACCGACTGCACGAAGCCGATGTCGCCGTTGAACACGTCCTTGTCGTAGTTGTTCCTCAGCTGCATCACGCGGTCGCCTGCGCGGAAGAACGTCGAGCCGCGCTGGAGCGCGGCGCCGCCGCCGTTGAGGCGCGCCTGCAGGACGGCGTTCAGGTTCTCGGAGCCCAGCAGGTTGCGGCGCATGGGCGTAAGCACCTGCACGTCCTGCATCGGCTCAAGGTGGAAATGGCGCGGGATGCGCACGGTCATGAAATCAAGCGCGTAGGAGAGCGCCTTCGCTGGGTCCTCCTGCGCGATGAAGTAGAAGTCGCTCTCGCCGGTGCGCGTCTCGAAAGGCTCGCCCGCATTCACGTGGTGCGCGTTGCGCACGATGAGCCCGCTACTGTCCTGCCGGAATATCTCGGTGAGGCGCGAGGCAGGAATCTCCCCGGAATTGATGAGGTCGTGAAGCACGTTGCCGGGGCCGACGGACGGCAGCTGGTCGGTGTCGCCGACGATGACCAGCGTGGCGGAAGCGGGCAGGGCCGCGACGAGGTCCGCCATGAGGCGTATGTCCACCATCGACGTCTCGTCGAACACGAACACGTCTCCCGGCAGCGGATGGTCCTCGTTGTAGCTGAACTCGTTCGTCTGCGGGTTGTACTTGAGGAGGCGATGGAGCGTCTGCGCCGGCGCGCTGGTGGACTCGGACATCCTCTTCGCCGCACGTCCCGTCGGCGCGCCGAGCAGCACGTGTATCCGGTGCTCGCCGCCTCGCGCGCGGTAGATGTCCACCAGCGCGCGGATGATCGTAGTCTTGCCCACGCCCGGTCCGCCTGTGATGATGCTGACCTTGGAGCGGAGCGAGGTCCGCACCGCGTTAAGCTGCGCGGGCGCGAGCGTGAAGCCCGTGCGCTTCTCCCACCAGCCGATGGCGCGCTCGGGGTCGATCGGCGGGAAAGACTGCGGCGCGTCGAGCATGCGGCGCAGCTTCGCCGCCGTCCTCCGCTCTGCGAACCAGAGATCCTTCAGGTAGAGGCGGTCT
>CAMPAF010000254.1 GCA_946631535.1 uncultured Verrucomicrobiota bacterium | reverse complement strand
GCGAAGGTCGAGCCCGAGCTGGCCGCCTGCTGCGTGCCGGACTGCGTCTACCGCGGCTTCTGCCCGGAGTTCAAGAGCTGCGGCTACGTGGACACGCCCGCGTACGCCGAGGCGGTGAAACGCTATCGCACGGTCGAATGACAGGACAACATATGCAGATTCCAGAACAGGCAAGGGCCGCGTTCCCCAAGCGGCCGGCGGCCTCGCACAAGTATTCGGTGGGGGTGGTTACGGTGGTGGGCGGTTCCGCGCGGTACAACCACGCGCCGGTCATCGCCGGACTCGGCGCGCGCGTTGGCGGCGCCGGGCTCGTGCAGCTAGTGGTGCCGGACGCCTCGCGCATCGCCGCCGGATCGCTCGTGCCAGAGGCCACGTTCACGAAGCTCACGCCGGCATGCGTGCCGCCGCGCGCGGACGTTACGGTGGTCGGAATGGGCCTAGGCTCCACGCCGAACGCCGAGATGCTCGTCTCGCGCCTCCTTTCCGGAAACGCCGGCCGCTTCATACTCGATGCCGACGCCCTCACCGTCCTGGCGAACTGGTACGCGCAGAAGCCGAACGCGCTGCCTGTCGCCGACGGCCAGACCCTCGTGCTCACTCCGCACGCCGGCGAGGCCGCACGCCTGCTTGCGTACCGGTCGGAGGACATCCAGATCGACCGCGTCGCGGCGATACGCCGCATTGTCGAGCGCTACCACGCCGTGGTCGTGCTCAAGGGACCGCGCACGCTCGTGGCCGCGCCTGGCCGCGACGAGGTGTTCGCGTGCGAGGCGGGAAATCCGTTCATGGCGCTCGGCGGCATGGGCGACCTCCTTGCAGGCGTGCTGGCCGCACGCTGGGCATACCTTGCGAAGCAGGGGGTGCTGGCGGACGAGCCGTCGCGCGCCTTCACGGCGGCTTGCGCCGCGGTGTGGCTGCACGCGACCGCGTCCGACTCGATCGTGCGCGCCGATCCTCCCGGCGATCCTTCGATTGCCGCCACGGCACAGGCCATCGCATCCATTCGCGTCATGATGGAAAGGTGACGGGCATGGTCGATTACGAAGCGCTGTGCAGCCATCTCGAGGCAGTAGACGGCCTGTTCGGCCTCGTCTCTCAGCAGGCGTCGCCGACAGGTGGCATCCTGCACGAGCGCTTCGGCGGCAGGTTGGCCTGCCTGTTCTCGCCAGAGCACGGCTGGTTCGGCCTGGCGGCGGCAGGAGAGAAGACGGGGCACGAGACACACCCGTTCTGGAACATCCCGGTGCATTCGCTCTACGGCGAGACGCGCCGTCCCACGCCAGAGATGCTGGACGGCCTGGCGCGTCTGGTGGTTGACCTCCAGGACATCGGCGTGCGCTGCTACACATATCTGGCGACCCTCAAGCTCGTGATGGAGGCTGCGGCCGACGCGCATCTGCCAGTGACGGTGCTGGACCGCCCGATTCCGCTCGGCGGGACGGTGGACGGCCCTCGCCTCGCGGAAGGATTCTCCTCGTTCGTGGCGCCGGTCGACGTCCCGCTCTGCCACGGCATGACGCCGGGAGAGTGTGCCACCTTCATCGCACGCACGGAGGGCATGGACCTTGACCTGACGGTGGTGCGCATGCGCGGCTGGTCACATTCGGACCGTGCGCCTTGGCCGAACTTCGTGCCGCCGTCACCCGCGCTCCGCAGCTGGGACTGCGCGGCGCTCTATCCTGCGACCGTCCTTTCGGAGGCTTTCCCGTCTGTCGACTGCGACCGTTTCGGCGCGCTGGCGTTCCGCGTGATCGGCGCTCCGTGGCTCGACGCGCAAGGTCTGCTGGCCGAGACGCGCGGTGCGCTTGCGGACTGCGGCATCGGCGCGCGGACGGTCAGATACCGCCCGAGCGGCGGTCCGTGCTCGGGCCAGGCGCTGGACGGCGTGTTCCTGACGCTGGAGAACGAGGACGCCTATCTTCCTGCGACCGCGGGGGCGCGACTTTTCGCCGCCATCTCAAGGCGGCACCATGACGAGCTGGCGAACGGCTCGCGTCCGGAATGGATCGACAAGCTGACAGGCTCCTCGAAGCTGAGAGAGGCGCTGGATGATCCAGACGCGCTCGATGCGCTGATGGCAGGATGGCGCGAGGCGTGCGGCACCTATTCGGAACGCGAGCGCGTGGTGCTATATCCGCGGAAGGCTGGAGACTGACGTGATTTTGCCGAGCCTGTCGCGGCCGCGATGAAGCGGCAGGGCGTTGGCAAGGCGATTAGACAACAACCAAAAGCAAAGAAAAGAAAGGTAACAACAATGAAAATCAGCATGAGAATCGTAGGAGTCTCTGCCATCGCCCTTGCGCTCTGCGGCTGCGGAGGCAGCGAGAAGAAAGCGGCCGAGTATTCTCCGAAAGTCGCGGATGGCGCCGCCCTCGCGGTAGGGTTCAACCAGAAGCAGATCAAAGCTGTACAGGAGCGTCTGCTCGGCGAGAAGGCGAAGGAGGTTTCCTCTTCATTGATGAAGAACGCTCCGGAGGAGGTTTCGGAAGTTATCAAGAAGGCAGGCCTTGAGGATGCGGAGGTGCGCTGGGGAGTGGTGACCGTCGGCGAGCTGAAGCTGAAGGAGGACATGGACCTTGATGAGGTGCCAGAGGTCATGGTCGCCGTCTCGCTCGACATCGACATCGAGAAGGTCGTCGCGGCATTCCGCGAGCAGCTAAAGAAGGAGGATGGCGAGGAGCTCAAGGAGACCACCGTCGCCGGAGTGAAGGCATGGATTGCTTCCGACAAGGATCTCGAGAAGCAGAAGGTGTCGCCAACCTTCACGGCGCTGGACGGCAAGCTGTTCCTTGCCGCATCGACGACAGCCTCGCTCGAGAAGCTTGTGGCGCTATATCGTGACGGCAAGGGCCAGAGCGCGGCGTTCTCCAGCTTCGGGCTGCCTGCCGACTCGCTGCTGCGGCTCGTCCTCACCGACATCGGCGCACGCGTGAAGAAGTCTATCCCCAAACCGGAAGAGACTCTGAAGATCGTCTCGCAGTTCGTCCCCAACGGCGACAAGATGATCTTGGCCCTGGGTGCGCTGGACTTCTCGGCAACGTCCGCCAAGGACGGCGGCGTTGCGCTCAAGCTTACGCTCAAGACCGGTTCCGAGAAGGATGCCGACCAGCTGCGTACGCTCGCCAAGACCGGACTGATGCCGTTTACGGCGCAGATGAAGGAAGCGGCAAAGGAGGATGCCGAGTCCAAGGTTTATGCAGAACTGCTCGAAGCCCTCAAGATCGCCGGTGCGGAAGGTGTCTTCGAGGCCAATCTTGCCGTTCCGCAGGCCGTGCTCAAGTCTCTTGCGGAAAAGCAGCTGAAGGAACTTGGCGACAAGTGACGCCAACTGCAGATGGCTGGCGCCTGGTGCCCGACTGCGGGCGCCAGGCGTTTGTCTTTAGCGGCGGCAGCTGAGGATCTTTCCGTCCTTCACGACGATGTGCGAGTGGGCGTACGCGTCGATGTCGGGTTCGTGGGTGACGACGATGAGCGTCTTGCCCTGCGAGTACAGTTCCTCGAACAGCTGCATGATCTGCACGGACGTCTTGGAGTCCAGGTTGCCCGTCGGCTCGTCGGCGAGCAGCACGGCGGGGTTGTTGGCGAGCGCGCGGGCGATGGCAACGCGCTGGCGCTGGCCGCCGGACAGCTCGGCAGGCAGGTGCGTCAGGCGATGCTCCATCTCCACGCGCTCGGCAAGCTCCTTCGCGCGGCGCGTCCGCTCGTCTGGCGGCACCCCGAGATAGAACATCGGCATCTCGATGTTCTCCAGCACCGTGAGCTGCGGGACGAGGTGGAAGCTCTGGAACACGAATCCGAGGTTCTTCAGGCGATGGTCGGAGAGCTCGTTGTCCTCCATGCGCGCCACGTCCACGCCGTTGAGCCAGTATGAGCCGGCCGTGGGGCGGTCGAGGCAGCCGAGGATGTTGAGGAGCGTGCTCTTGCCGGAGCCGGACGGTCCCATGATGGCCCAGTACTCGCCACGGTTGATGGAGAACGAGACGCCGTCGAGCGCCTTGACCGTCTCGCCGCCGACGGTGTAGTGGCGGCAGACGTTGTCGAGGCGGACGACTTCCTGATTGTCGGTTTCGCTAGACATTGTTTTTCCTGTCGGGAAGATTGTAGCATATTCTGGTCGGCCTTGCGCGCCGCGGGAATTTTTGGCATCATATTGACAACCCTTGGGAACCAATGCAAAGGAAAATGAAATGAAGAGAATCGTTTATGGAGCGGCATGTCTGGCGGCGTGCGCTGCGGTAGGGGCGATGCGCCCGACGCCGGAATACCTGAAGAGCGCGGTCGTGTACCAGATGGTCCTGCGCAACTTCACGCGCGACGGCAACTTCAAGGCCGCCACGGAGATGCTGGAGCACGTGCGGTCGGCGGGCGTGGACGTGGTGTACCTCTGCCCGTTCGTTGAGATGGACTGCGACATGGACGAGAGCGGCTGGAGCGCGCGCCAGAAGAAGAGCGCCTACCACACGCCGAAGAACCCCTACCGCATCTCGAACTACGACAAGATCGACCCCGAGTACGGGCACGACGCGGACTTCAAGGCGTTCAACGACAAGGCGCACGCGCTCGGCATGAAGGTGTACATGG
>CAMPAF010000253.1 GCA_946631535.1 uncultured Verrucomicrobiota bacterium | reverse complement strand
GCGCCTCTTCCCGGTCATCCTCACGGACAACGGCACCGAGTTCTCCAACCCGGCCAGGATCGAGTCCGACGCCGACGGCGGAAGGCTCACCTTCGTGTTCTACTGCAACGCCTACGCTTCCTACCAGAAGGCGCACGCCGAACGCAACCACGAGTTCATCCGCCTCGTCCTGCCGAAGGGAGGCGCGTACACGGAGCCGACGTCGTTCGACGGCCTCACCCAGGATGACGTCTCGCTGATGATGTCACACGTCAACTCCTACGTCCGCAAGGGCCTCGGGAACAAGACCCCATACGACCTCTTCACGGCCGAGCAGGGCGAGGAGATCGCCTCGCTCTTCGGAATATCACGGATCGCGGCCAACGACGTCACCCTCAAGCCATCCCTCCTGGGCATCGAGGTCAAGGTGAAGGAAAGCGTCTCGCGGAGGGACGGCGAAGCATCCGAAAAGAGGTAGCGGACAGGCCATAGGCGCGCTTCCCGAACGGACGGCGCAGACCGGTCGCATCTACTTGTTCCGAAAAAACATGGTGCGCACGGGTTGGGGGAACTTTGCCTCGAAACGGCCTCGCGGCGGACCAAACCGTCTCCCCGGACGGGGCAAGAGGCATCTTTCGGAACAACTAAATGCACATTCGGAAGAACTAAACGCGACCATGTGCCATCAAGGCACAGAATTAGTCGCATTTACTTTGGGAAGTCACCATTCCCAAGTTGCGCGTAATTCACCGAGGCCTTCCGCGCGACTCTCTACTAGCCGCATTTCTAGACTAGCTGAATTTCTAAACTAGCTGCATTTCAAGTGGTCTTTCACGCCTCACTGGCCAAGTAAATGATTTCATACGCACCGTAATCTCATTTTACGCTTGCCTTCCGTCCTTCGCCGTGGTATCATCCCGCCATGCAACGGAAAACAGGCATTTCAAAATCGGCGGCGGATGGCGGACTATCCGCGTGGCTGGCCAGGTACGAGCCGGTCGAGCGCGAGATCATCGAGGCGCACGAGCGGCGCATCGCGAGCCGCATGCGAAACGACGCGCGGCGGCGAGAGGCGGACACCCGGGCGTTCGGCGACCTGTGCGAGGCTACCGAAGGTTTTGCTGTCGTGTGGCGGCGCGAGGGGTGGAGCGTGCGCGAGATGGTGCGCTGGGCGGATGGCGACGTGCTCACCCTGCTCACGCTCGCGCGGTGGCTGCGTAGCGGGGCGACGAGGTACATCGACCGGGCGCAGAGCCGTCTGAGGCGTCCGCTCTACTACGCGAGCGAGCGGGCGAGGCGGGAGGCGCTCGCCGAAGAGCGCCGACGCACGGGCGGGCGACGCACGACGAACCCGTGTCCGACCCGCGAGGCGATCCTGGACGCCTGGGTCCGCAGGCGGGAGTCGCACGAGGCGGCGGTGCGCTTCGGGAGCATGGTGCATGACCTGGAGTGCTACGTGGACAACTCGCTCCTGCGCGACGAGGACGGGGCGATCGTCGGTCGGCGCGGGGGCGTCAAGGCCTGGCTGCAGGAGAACATCCCCGCGCTCTACGTGCGCTACACGACCGTGATGCGGTACAAAGCGATGGCGAAGAAGCTGCGGCAGGTGGTGGGCCTCGCTGACCCTGTGCCCGCCGAATCCGTGCTGGCACCGCAGGCTGAGACCGTGCTGGCGGAGATGCCGCGCGGCGGAGGGGAGGCAAAACGAGATTATGGAACGTATGAAATCATGAACAAGATTCCTGAACTAGAGGTGGGGCGGGCTAGAGCCGTGTGGCTGGAGGTGGTCGAGGGCGTGCGGAGCAGTCCGACCGCGCTGATGGAAAGGTTGGACGCGCTGACAGACCCGGAGAGGGTGGAGGAGGCCAACATGCTCGCTGGATGGCGGGCGAAGTACGAGAATGAGATTACGGGACGTATGAAATCACTGTGGTGGCGGCGGATGGTGCGCAAACGAGACGTTGGATAACGGCTAATGGTGTATAATACATGCGCCTCTGGAAATAGCAAAGGATCAAGCATGAAAAAAGCAATGGCATTCTGTCTCTTGGGGATGGTGGTGGCCGTGCTGCTCGCGCACGCCGAGGCGCCCGTTCTTGAAAACGACGCGATGCGCATCCTCTTCGCCGATGCGTCGCGCGGATACGGCGTGACGGGCATCGTCAACAAGGTGGCAGGCGACGTGCGCTTCCTGCGCGACACGACGCGCGAGATCGACCTCTGGCAGGTGTTCTTCGCCAAGGAGGAGAACGGCCGGCGCAAGGAGTGCAAGGAGGTGTCGAACCGCTCGGGCGCGAAACACCGCATCGAGCGCGACGGCAACCGCACGACGTTCGTGTTCGAGGGGATCGACCTCCCCGACGAGCCGGGGGCGGTGGACGTGCGCGCCACGGTGGAGCTTGAACCGGGAAGGGGGGGGAGCCTCTGGACGCTTGAAGTGACGAACCGCAGCCGCGTATTCGCCATCACGCGCACGAAGTACCCCGTCCTGAAGCGCGTGACCGACGACGGCGCGGGCGACGTGATGATGCCGTCGTCCAACTTCGGCGCGCATCTCATCCGAAAACGCGACTCGAAAAAGGTTCCCGATCCGCGCATGGTCGGCTACATGGGCTATGCGCCGATGGCGAGCGCGTTCAACCTGGGGGACGCGGGGCTCTACGTGGCCGCGCACGACGGCGCCGGGCACGACAAGTACTTCGACATCAAGGGTGAGCAGAACGTCTCGTTTTACACGCCCGTCGAGAACATGGGCTACGTCGGCCGCGCCGGGAACGGCCCCGGCTATCCCGTGTGCGTGGCGTGCTACAAGGGCGACTGGTGGCAGGCGGCGAAGCTGTACCGGAAGTTCGCGCTCCGGCAGCCGTGGACCGCCAAGGGGCCGATCTGCCGCCGCGCCGACTACCCGAAGGCGATGAGCGAGACGCCCCTCTGGATCAACATCCACGGCGACTCGGCCGTCGCCACGAACACGCTTGCCGCCGCGAAGAAGGTCTATCCCGATTTCGCGACGGGTCTCCACTGGCATCGCTGGAACCTGCCGGGACACGACGTGAACTACCCCGAGTACTTTCCCGCCGTGCCGGGCGTCTCGAACGCCGTCGCGGCCTGCCGCGCGATGGGGCAGGTGCCGATGATCTACACGAACGGGCGACTCTGGGACGCCGGCACGATGGGCTGGCGCTTCGCGCAACCCTACGCCACCGTGCAGGACGGCGGCGCGCCCTACATCGAACGCTACGGCAACCGGCGCGCGCAGGGCGTGATGTGTCCGTACACGCGCGAGTGGCAGGACGTGATGAACGAACTTGCGCGCCGCATCACCGGCCCGGAGATCGGCGCGCCCGGCCTCTTCATGGACCAGATCGGCGCGGCCGCGCCCAAGCTCTGCTTCAACCCCGCGCACGGCCATGCGCTCGGCGGCGGCACCTACTGGTTCGAGGGCTACCGCAAGCTGCTCGCCCAGGCGCACGCCACCACGTTCGCGAACGGCGCGTTCCTCACCACCGAGGGCAGCGCCGAGCCGTGGATGGACAACATCGACGGTTACCTGATCGTGACGATGCGCCGCGCCGAGGACGTTCCGTTCTACCCGGCGGTCTATTCCGGCTACACCACGTACTTCTGCTCGCCGCAGCACGGGCTGGACGACGAAACGTCATGGCGCTACCTCCAGACGCGCGAGGCGCTCTGGGGCGTCGAGCTCGGCTGGTTCTCGCCCGCATTCCTCACCGCGCCCGGCATGGCCGCGAAGCGCGAGATCGTGGGCGCGCTCTGCCGTCTGCGGATGAAATACAAGGACTTCCTCGCGTACGGCACGCTGCTCGACGAGGCGCGCTTCGCCGCCGCGCCCGCCCGCGTGCCGGTCAAGTTGCACCCTCGCTGGGTGAACCGCGGCAAGCCCCAGGAGTTCGACGCGCCCGCCGTGATCGGCAACCTCTGGCGCAATTCGGCCGACACGGAGACGCGGCTCTTCCTCGCCAACATTTCGGATGCCGAGCAGACCGTAACGCTCGCAAACAACAGCTTCATCGGCCGCACCGTCACGCTTCAACCCCACGCCCTCGAGACTCTGCAGCCCGAATGACCATGAAGAATTACAGGAGCACAACATGACTAAGACGACAAGACGGACATTCCTCGGCACGACGGCAGCCGGTGCCTTCTTCATTCCCGCGCGTACGCTGTACGGCCAAGAGCTGCCTGTCAAGCAGCTGCGTCTCGCGATGGTGGGCGCGGGTGGCATCGGCGCTCCCACATGTGACCAGCTGTGCCAGGCGGGCGCCACGGTGGCGGCGCTCTGCGACGTGAACGAGAATGCGCTTGCTGCCCAAGCGAAGCGGCATCCAGGCATCCCCACGTACATGGACTGGCGCGAGCTTCTCAAGCACCACAAGGACTTCGATGCGGTGGCGGTGTGCACGCCCGACCACACGCACGCGATCGTGGCCCTGCACGTGATGCGCCTCGGCAAGCACGTCTACATCCAGAAGCCGCTCGCCCATTCCTACGAGGAATGCCGCATGCTCATGGCCGAACAGGCGCGTACGGGCGTGGTGGCGCAGATGGGCAACCAGCACCATCCGCGCGGCAAGGCGTACC
>CAMPAF010000252.1 GCA_946631535.1 uncultured Verrucomicrobiota bacterium | reverse complement strand
AGTTCGACTACGAGTTCCTCCGCGCGCTCCACAAGGAAATCCTCGACGCCGCCCGCGCAGGAGCTGCGGGCCGGTGACGCGGTAGGAAAGGCACGGATGAGCGCGAAGATAAACAGGAGAGGATTCGTGGCGGGCGCGGCGGCGCTCGGGAGCCTGCACACGCGGGCGGACTGGCTGAAGTTCTTCGACCGCGACGAGGCGGAGCCGGAGGACTTCCACGTGCTCCGCCGTCCGTTCGGCTCGGATCCGTCGCGCGAGATATCGCTCCTCGGCTGCGGCGGCGTGCGGCTCTGCGTGGAGCGCAACAACCAGAACAGGATCGACCGCGAGCTCGCCACGAAGATATTCGGCTACTGCTACCGGCACGGCGTCAACTTCTTCGACACGGGCTACGTCTACCACGGCGGCGACAGCGAGAAGTTCCTCGACTCGGTCCTCTCGAAGTACCCGCGCGATAGCTTCTTCTTCACGGACAAGATGCCGACGTGGCACGTGAAGACGCTCGACGACGCGAAGCGCATCTTCAGGGAGCAGTGCGAGCGGACCGCCGCGCTCGGCTACTTCGACGTGTACATGCTGCACTCGATCTCGAGTCCGTCGCAGTACGACAACGTCTACCGCAAGATCGGCGTGCTCGACTACCTGAAGGACATGATGACTGAGGGCAAGATCAAGCGCATCGGCTTCTCCTACCACGGCACGCACAAGTTCCTCGCCGAGCTGGTTGAGGAGTACCCGTGGGCGCTCACGCTGATCCCGTTCAACGGAGCGGAGCCGAAGGGCGAGCCGAACCGCCAGGTGCTGGCCGCGAAGAAGATACCGATATTCGTGATGAGTCCGCTCGGCGGCGGACGCCTCGCGCACCTCAACACGCCCGCCAGGCGTCACCTCGCGGCAGCCAAGCCGGGCGTGACTCCGGCGGAGTGGGGCATGCGCTACGCGGCGTCGTTTGAGGGGATGCAGACCGTACTGAGCGGCATGTCGCAGGTCGAGCAGGCCGTCGAGAACGTGCGCACCTTCTCGCGCGAGCGGTTCGAGAAGCTGGCCGAAGCCGACATCGCCGTGTACCGCGAGGCGATCGACCTCTACAACAAGTACAAGCCGGTCGCCTGCACGAACTGCAGGTACTGCGAGTGTCCGTACGGCATCCAGATCCCCGAGGTGTTCACCTGGTGGAACTCGTTCCAGGGCGAGGGACGTCTCCCTGCCGACGACGGCGGGCCGAACGACTCGCAGGAGCTGCGCCGCGAATTCCTCGTGAGCTACTACAACACGATTCCAGAGCACGCGCGGGCAGATCGCTGCACGGGATGCAGGAAGTGCAAGGAGGGGTGTCCGCAGTGGGTGTTCCGCATCTACACGGAGATGGAGAAGATCGCGGAGACGGTGAAGCGCGTCCGCGAGACCTACCTCGCGAAGGGCGGTCGCCTGACCGGCAAGGGGGTGCTGCCATGCTGAGGACGCTGAGGATCTTGGCGGCGGCGGCCGTGTTCATCGGGCTGAACCTCTTCTTCCTCGGTTTTGCGGAGGGGACGGGATGCCTCGCGCGGATCCAGTTCGCGCCGGCGTGCATGGCGTTCAACCTGGCGGCGGTCGGAGCGGTGGCGGCGGTGACGATGCTCGCTGGGCGCATCTACTGCTCGGTGGCCTGTCCGCTCGGCGTCTTCCAGGACATCGTGCTGTGGCTGCGGAAGCTGTTCGCAAAGGCGAACTTCTCCTGTCGCCCCGGGCGGATCGTCGTGCGGGCCGCGTGTGCGGCGGCGTTTGTCGTGCTTGCGCTGTGCGGCGGCGCCGCGCTGGCTGGGGTGATCGAGCCGTACAGCATGTACGGGCGCTTCGCGACGCACTTCTTCGAGCCGCTGGCGGCGGTGTGTGCCAACGCGGCGGCGGACCTTGCCGCGCGGTGGGGGCATCCGTGCATGCTGAAGACGGAAATCTTCGTGCGCGGCTGGGCGGCATTGGGAGTGGCGGGAGTCTCGTTCGTGGCGCTCGCGGTGGTGGCGGCATGGAGGGGACGGCTCTTCTGCAACACCGTCTGTCCGGTGGGTGCTGTGCTGGGGCTGCTGTCGGCGAAGGCGCCGGTCAGGATCCGGCTGGACGCGGCGAAGTGCGTGAAGTGCGGGCTCTGCGCGAAGGCGTGCAAGGCGGAGTGCATCGACGTGGCGAACGGGAAGATCGACCAGAGCCGGTGCGTGAGGTGCTTCAACTGCCTGGGCGCGTGCAAGAAGGGGGCGATGTCATGGAAATGAGGAGACGTGGATTCCTGCTGGGGGCGGTGGCAGGAGCGTGCGCGGCGGCGGGCGGAGAGGACGCGCGGGAGCGCGTCCCTCCAGCGGCGATCGCGCCGCCGGGGGCGGACGGCGGGGCGCGTCTGCGTACGCGCTGCACGGGATGCAACCTGTGTGTGGCGAAGTGTCCGACGAATGTGCTGAAGGCGGCGACGCTCGAATACGGCCTTGCGGGGACTATGATGCCTGTGATGGATTTCGCGCGGGGATTCTGCGAGAAGGGATGCACGGCCTGCGGCGAGGCGTGCCCGACTGGCGCGATCCGGCGACTCACGAAGGAAGAGAAGGAAAAGGCGAAGATCGGGCTGGCGACGCTAGTCTCGGGGTGGGAGGGGAAGTGCCTCGCGAGCGCGGAGAACCATCCGTGCGCGCTTTGCGAGAAGCATTGCGCCTACGGGGCGGTCAAGGTTGCGGAGGAGAAGGACAAGGACGGGAAGAAGGTTCGCCGCCCAGCAGTAGATGCATCCAAGTGCGTCGGCTGTGGCGCCTGCGCGCACGTCTGCCCGGCCGCTATCTTCTCCATCCGATCTCTCAAAACTTGACTCTTCACCCTTTTAACCTTTTAACTTTTCAATCTTTTAACTTTTTAACTTTGCCCCCTTGCGTTCGCGGACCCTTTTTGGTATTCTATTCGGGCTTGTCGCAAAACAGCGCCATTATAGCTCAGTTGGTAGAGCACTTCCTTGGTAAGGAAGAGGTCGGCAGTTCGATTCTGCTTGATGGCTCCATTTTGCGATGGGCACGGAAGAAACAAAACTCACAGGAGTCCAGAAAATGGCTAAGGAAACATTCGATCGCGGCGGTAAGCCGCACGTGAACGTCGGCACGATCGGCCATGTCGACCACGGCAAGACCACGCTTACGGCCGCTATTACGCACGTCCAGGCGCTGAAGGGCCTGTGCGAGGAGATCAAGTACGACCAGGTGGCGAAGGCATCCGAGTCCGCCGGCCGTCGTGACGCGACGAAGATCCTCACGATCGCCTCGTCCCACGTCGAGTACGCCACGGCGAACCGCCACTACGCGCACGTCGACTGCCCCGGCCACGCCGACTACGTGAAGAACATGATCACGGGCGCGGCGCAGATGGATGGCGCCATCCTCGTGGTGTCCGCCGTCGACGGCGCCATGCCGCAGACGCGCGAGCACGTGCTGCTCGCCCGCCAGGTGGGCGTGCCGAAGATCGTCGTGTTCCTGAACAAGTGCGATCTCGTTGAAGACGCGGAGATGCTCGACCTCGTCGAGATGGAAGTCCGCGAGTTGCTTTCCAAGTACGAGTACGACGGCGACAACGCCCCGGTGATCCGCGGTGCGGCCTATCCTGCCACGCAGGCGGCCTCCGCCGACGATCCGGCGTGCAAGTGCATCACCGAGCTGATGGACGCGCTGGACACCTACATTCCCGAGCCCGTCCGCGAGCTCGACAAGCCGTTCCTGATGCCTATCGAGGACATCTTCTCGATCGAAGGCCGCGGCACGGTGGTGACGGGCCGCGTCGAGCGCGGCACGATCCACGTCGGCGATGACGTCGAGATCGTCGGCCTCAAGCCGACGGCGAAGACGGCCGTCACGGGCGTCGAGATGTTCCGCAAGCTGCTCGAACAGGGCCAGGCGGGCGACAACATCGGCTGCCTCCTGCGCGGCACGAAGAAGGAAGAGGTGGAGCGTGGCCAGGTGCTCGCGAAGCCGGGTTCCATCACGCCGCACACCGAGTTCAACGGCCAGGTCTACGTCCTCACGAAGGACGAGGGTGGCCGTCACACGGCGTTCGGCAAGGGCTATCGTCCGCAGTTCTACATCCGCACGACGGATGTGACGGGCGACATCGGCCTGCCGGAAGGCGTGGAGATGGTGATGCCTGGCGACAACGTGTCGATCGACGTCAAGCTGATCGCGCCTGTCGCCCTGGAAGAGAAGATGCGCTTCGCGATCCGCGAGGGCGGCCGCACGGTCGGCGCCGGCACGGTCTCGAAGATTGTCAAGTAACATCGAACGTCTTCTGTGAGATGCCTGCCCGAGCCCGGCCACCGCGTGGCTGGCCGGGCGGAGGGCGGGCTGATTCGCCGAAGACAAAGGAATACAAGAAATGCCTCGTGATCTGGCAATTCTAGCGTGTACGGAGTGCAAGCGCCGCAACTACACGTCGACGCGCAACAAGCGCACGATGACAGAGCGTCTCGAAAAGGTGAAGTATTGCCCGTTCGACCGCAAGCACACCGTCCACAAGGAAGTCAAGTAAAAAGGATCGGGATCCGCTAGGGACGTAGCACAATGGCAGTGCGGCGGTCTCCAAAACCGTTTATGGGGG
>CAMPAF010000251.1 GCA_946631535.1 uncultured Verrucomicrobiota bacterium | reverse complement strand
ATAGTTGTTTCCAATCATCAGAAGGCTCGGCGGTGAATTACGCAGATGCGCCCTGTCAATAGACGCGCTGCGCAAGGTTCCGCATGAGGCGGATTCCCTCCACCACGCCGCTCGCGCGCGCTTTCTTCTTTGCCGAGCGAGGCGCCGTCGAAGCCGATGCCGCATTCCGCGCTCGCGTTGCCGCCGGGAACGGGACGGTCGAACACGAGCGCCACGCGCGTGCCGCGACAAGCGTCGGGCGGAAGTTGGCGGCCCGCCCGATAGGGAGTGCCACTGGAAGTTGGCGCTTGTCCCGCGAAGCGGCCTAGCGCCTACCCGGCCATCGGCCCGCTGCCGCCAAATCCCTTCACACTTCACCCTCCTTGTGCTATACTTGGCGCATGACAACGGAATGGATAGACCTTCAGGTAAACGGCTACGGCGGGATCGACTTCAATTCCGCCGGCCTCACGGTGGACATGGTGAAGTTGGTCACGCGGCGGCTGGCGGCGGACGGCACCGCCGCCTACCTGCCCACGTTCGTCACCGGCGACCCGGACGTCGCATGCGCCAACCTGCGCGCGATATCGGAGGCGCGCCGCGCGGACGCCGAATGCCGCGAGCGAATACTGGGCGTCCACCTGGAAGGCCCTTTCATCTCGCCCGAGCTAGGCGCCGTCGGCTCGCATCCAATCGAATGGGTGCATGCGCCCGATCTCGCGCTCTTCGACCGCTACCAGGAGGCGGCGGACGGCGCGGTGCGGCTCGTGACGGTGGCGGCGGAGATCGACGGCATGCCTGCCTTCGTGAAGGAGCTCGTCTCGCGCGGGATCACAGTCTCGCTCGGACACCAGATGGCGGCGACGCCTGCGGAGATCGAGCCGTGCATCGCCGCGGGGGCCACGGCGTTCACGCACCTCGGGAACGGCATTCCCAACATGATCCCTCGCCACGACAACATCGTGATGACCGCGCTTGCCGAGGACCGCGCCAGCGTCATGTTCATCCCGGACGGGCACCATCTCCCGGACACGATGCTGAAGGTCTACTGCCGAGCGGTCCCCATCTCGCGCCTCGTGGCGGTATCCGACGCCCAGTATCCCGCCGGGATGCCGCCGGGCGAATACGAGGTCTGCGGCGCGCACGCGCGCCTGGAGGAGAACGGCCTCTTGTGGAACCCTGCGCGCAACTGCCTGGTGGGCGCCACCACGCCCATGGCGGCGATGATGCGCCTGCTGCGCGACAGGATCGGCCTCTCCGACGCCGAGCTCGAGGCCATCGGTCGGGACAATCCCCTGCGGCTGATACGCGCCGGTTGACGTATACCCTTCAACCCGCCAGATCTTTTTGGTATAATCCCCTTCGCAAACGGAGAAATGTAAGATGGTTGATTTTTTTGCAAGTTCGCTCATCAACGGCTTCATGCAGTCGAGCATGATGGGCAAGGGCATCGTGCTGATACAGCTGGCCACGTCCATCGTGATGCTGGCCGCAGTCTTCACCAAGTGGAAGAGTCTGGCGTCAGCCGGCATGATGACGCGGCGCATCGGACGCGACGTGATGGGCGGGCGCGAGGTGCTGGACTACTACACGGCCCGCCACGACAGCACGCACTCCGCGATCGAGAACATCTACATCGCCACGTGCGAGCGCCTGCTGAAGCTCTTCGCGCCGGACGTGCGCACCATGCTCGTGGGGCGCCAGCCGGGGGCGAGCTCGATCGCCGCGCTCACCGCCAACGAGGTCGGGCTCGTGAAGGCTCTGTGCGAGCACGTGCTGGAGGAGGAGGAGATCCGTCTCGAGAAAGGCATGGGGCTCATCTCCACCGTCGTCGCGCTCGCGCCGATGCTCGGCCTGCTCGGCACTGTGTGGGGCGTGCTTGACGCCTTCGCGGACATGGGCGCAGCAGGCACCGCGACGATCGCGACGATGGCCCCCGCCATCTCGTCCGCCCTCGTCACGACGGTCGTCGGCCTCCTGATCGCCATCCCCGGCGTCGCGCTACACTCGAACCTCTCGTCCAAGCTCCGCGACCTGATGTCCGACCTCGAGGGCTTCGCCGACGACCTGATGGGCCGCATCGCGCTCGAGTTCCAGGGAAGGAGCGCCTGATGAGCCGACGCAGCAGACGCGGCGCGCGCACGGGCGTCGGGAAGGCGTCGATCGACATGAACTCGCTGATCGACCTCACCTTCCTCCTGCTCGTCACGTTCATCCTCACCATCCCAGCGCTGGAGCAGGGCATCACGATAATGCTCCCGCGCGCGAAGACGGACCTCCTCCCGAACAAGAACAACAAGGCAAACACGATCACGCTCGACATAAACCACAAGTTGTTCCTCAACGACGTGCCCACCACGCTGGACGAGCTGGAGAACACGCTGAAGGAGAAGGTGGCGCTGGACCCGGACGTGCCCGTGCTGGTGCGCGGCGACGAGCGGCTGGAGTACGGAGAGGTGATGGACGTGGTGAAGGTCGTCTACAAGTGCCAGGTCCGCAAGATGGCGTTGGTTACGGTGGAGAAGTGATTAAAAGGTTAAAGGATTAAAAGATTAGAAGGTTAGAAGATTAAAGCTGGGCGGAATGTCGGCCGCCGGATGTCGAATGTCCCAACCGTGAGTCAAGAAGATGCAACTGGGAACGTACATGGAGAGGCAGAGGGGAAGCGAGAGCGTGCTGAATGCGCGCGCTCTGGGCTATGCCTTGGCCGTGCACCTGGCGCTATTCATCTTCTTCTGGGGAATGGCCAAGTTCGCGTTCCGCAGGCCGGACGTGGTGATCCCCATCGACATGACGATCGTCCCCCCGTGGGCGGAGCAGACGGACGATCCTGACCCGGACCCCAACCCTCCGCCGAAGCCCGAGGAGGCGAAACCGGAGCCGAAGCCGCAAGTGAAGGAGCCGGAGCCGAAGATCGAGCAGCCCAAGGTTGAGGCCGTCGAGCAGGTGAAGGAGAAGCCCAAGCCCAAAGAGAAGCCAAACCTGCGCGAAAAGGCGAAGCTAATCAAGACGCCGCCGAAGCCGAAGGAGAAGCTCGACCTGCGCAAGAACGCGAAGAAGATTGACGCGCCGCCCATGAAGAAGACAGGCAAGGCCACCGCCCACGACAAGCCGCTTTCGCCGGAGGAATTCATGCGGAAGATGAACGAGGGCTACCGCATCGGCGCGCGTAACCAGCTCGCCACTAGCGAGGAGCAACGGTGTGTGAGCCTCATAGCGCAGGCGATCAAGCGCGAGTGGAACAAGGAGTCGTTCAAGTGGTATCCCGGCCTCAAGCCGCTTCAGGTCTCGCTCAAGCTGGGCGCAGGCGGCAGGGTGCTCGGCTTCCGCATCCTCGTCGGCAGCGGCGACAGGGACGTGGACCGCACGGCGCAGAGCGCCCTCAACCGCCTCAAGTCCATCCCAGGCCTTTCCGCCACCTTCCTCGAAACCTTCCCCGAGATCGCGCTACTCATGGAGCCGACCCAGGGCGAGTAACTGATTCCATAAAAGCCAAGGAGATAGCGACATGCTGCTGACAAGACGATCCTTCATTGAAACATCCGCCGGGACCGCCGCCGCGTTAGCGGTGCCGGGATGCGCCACCGCCGCGCTGGACGCAGCGGCGCCCGTGGAGATCCTTACGAAGACGCACTTTGCAAAACCTGGCTCTAAACTCCGCATGGGCTTCATCGGCTCCGGCGGACGCGGCGGCGCGAACCTCAACGAGTTCTTCAACCTCGGCGAGGAGATCGTGGCGCTGTGCGACGTGGACTCCACCCGCCTAGACGCCGCCGCGAAGAGGGTCGCCTCTCGTTGTCCGAAGGCCCGCCGCTACCGCGACTGGCGCGACATGCTCGACAAGGAGAAGGACCTCGACGCCGTGGTCGTCTCCACGCCCGACCACATGCACGCCGCCGCCGCCATCGCCGCCATGAAGCGCGGCCTGCACGTCTACGTGGAGAAGCCGCTCGTGCGCACATTCTTCGAGGCCGAGCGGTTCCGCAAGGTTGCGGAGGCTTGCGGAGTGGTCACGCAGATGGGCAACAACGGCAACGGCACCGACGGACAGCGCCGCAACATCGAGATACTCCAGAGCGGCGTCCTCGGCGAAGTCTCGGAGATCCACGTCACCACCGACCGTCCCATCTGGCCGCAGGCGATCAACCGCCCCGAGGGCAGCGACACCATTCCCGACACCTTCGACTGGAACCTCTGGCTAGGCGTCGCCCCGAAACGCCCCTTCAAGAAGAACGTCTACCACGCCTTCAAGTGGCGCGGCTGGTTCGACTTCGGCACGGGCGCGATGGGAGACATCGCGTGCCACGCCATGAGTTTCTTCTGGCGCGGGCTCGCGCTCGAGCGCGTCGTCTCCGTGGAGACTATCCAGTCGACGCCGAAGTTCTCCGAGACGTACCCCGCCGCGACAACCGTCAAGCTCGTCGTCACCTCGGCCCGCCAGAAGAAGCCGGTCGAGATATACTGGTACGATGGCAAGACCGGTCCCGCAGAGGCGACGGCCCGCCGCCTGACGGACGGCGTGATGTCTTCCCTCGGCGGCACCACGGTCGTCGGCGCGAACGGCATCCTGCGCGGCGGCACGCTGATGATGAAGGGCGAGCGCAAGTTCATCCGCTGGCAGGACC
>CAMPAF010000250.1 GCA_946631535.1 uncultured Verrucomicrobiota bacterium | reverse complement strand
AGGTCGCGCTCGCCGCGGCAGGTGGCCTCGTACTGCTTCATCACCGAGGGGTAGAACTTCGGCACCCACTCCTTGATGCCGGCGAGCTCCTTCTCTATGAGGGCGTCGCCGAGCGCCTTCGTCTCGGGCGTGGCGAAGTCGTCGAGCCACTCGCGGAACGTGAGGACGGCGTTGATCTTGCAGAACTTGCCCTCGCGGCCGGTCTTGAGCGCGTCCATGATGCATCCGCCCGTGCGGCCGCAGCGATAGCCCGCCGTGCAGAAGGAGGTGATGATGCCGCGGCCGGCCAGGTAGCGCACCATCTCGTCGATGGAGCGGTTGTCCGCGAGCATGAACTGCTGGCGCTCCTTCTCCTGGTGCGCCTCGTTCTCGAAGTCGCTGTAGCCCTTGATGGCGATGTTGGACGAGCAGTCGAGCTGCGTCATGCCGTGGTCGAGCGCGCGGTTGCGCGAGGCGGGGCTTTCGCGTGCGGTGACGATCATGCCGGTGTACGGCACGGAGAGGCGCATGATCACGAGGATGCGCGCGAACGTGTCGTCGTCGATGAGCCACGGGCTCTCCTCCGGGACGCGCGTGCCGCTCGCGGGCTCCAGCCGCGGGAAGGATATCGTGTGCGGGCCGATGTTGAACCAGCGCTCAAGGTCGCGCGCGTGGAGGATCGTGGCCAGAACCTCGTAGCGCCAGTCGCAGAGCCCGTAGAGGACGCCGAACCCCACGTCGTCCACGCCCGCCTCGAGGCAGCGGTGGAAGCACGTGGTGCGCCAGTCGTAGTTGCCCTTCACGGACCACGACGGGTGCATCTGCTCGTAGAGCTTGCGGTTGTACGTCTCCTGGAACACCTGGAACGTGCCGATGCCGACCTGGCGCAGCACCTTGAGGTCGTCGATAGGCAGCGGGGCGGCGTTCACGTTCACGCGGCGGATACCCACGGGCGCGCCCGTCTTCGGCGCCTTGACCTGGTGGCCGTAGATGGTCTCGATCGTCTCGGCGATGTAGGCGGTGGACGTCTTGGGGTGCTCGCCGTAGACGGCGATGAGGCGCTTGTGGCCGATGCGCCCGGCGAGCACGTCGATCTCCTCGCGGACCTCGTCCATCGTGAGGATGCGGCGGCGCTGGTTGGCGTTGCCCTCGCGGAAGCCGCAGTACTTGCATCCGTTCACGCAGGGGTTCGCCACGTAGAGCGGCGCGAACATGACGATGCGGTTGTCGTAGACCTTGTGCTTGATGCGGTCCGCCGCCGCCCGCATCTCCTCGAAGAGCGCGGGATCGGTCACCTGCATGAGCGCGGCGGTCTCCTCCGGGAGGAGCGTCTCGCACGTGGACTCGCTCTTCGCGATGATCTCGCGGATGCGGGCAGGATCCGCGGGCTTCGCCTCGGCGTCGGCGAGCGTGCGGCTGATGTAGGCGTCGTCGATGAAATGCCTGCCGCCAGGAAGATACTTGTCGATCTCTTTCTGGACGATGAAATGTTCCCGGTAGTCCTGTTCGTCCTTGAACTGCCGAATGCCGTTCAATGTAGCCATTTATGAGCCTTCTTTCGTATCGGAAGATTATACCATATTTCGCGCAGACGGCGGCGCCGGATATGGTACAATAGGGACATGAACAGGAGAAACTTCGTGAAGATGGGCGGTGGCGCGTTCTTCGTCGCGTCCGCCGGCAAGGTCCTTGGCGCGGGAGCGCCGTCGAACCGCATACGCCTCTGCGTCATGGGATGCTCGCGCACCGCATTCGACGGCACGCGCTTCAGCATGAATCCGAAGGGCGCGCGCGGGCGCGGCTACCAGGTGATGTGCCGCGTGTGCGAGATGAAGGACGCCGAGATCGCTGCTGTGTGCGACGTGGACGCCGCCGCGCGCGCATACGCCGCAGGCGAGGTGAAGCGCATAGGCGGCAACGAGCCGAAGCAGTTCAACGACATCCGCGACGCGCTCCGCGACCCGGACATAGACGGCGTCATCGTGGCGACGCCCGACCACTGGCATGTCCTTGCCGGCATCTGGACCATGCAGGCCGGCAAGGCCCTCTACCTCGAGAAGCCCATCGGCGTGACCGCCGGCGAGGCGGAGGTGCTCGCCGCCGTCCAACGGAAGACCGGCGCAGTGTTCCAGCTCGGCACGCAGCGCCGCAGCTCCTTCGCCACGCAGCAGGCCATCGCCGCCCTTCGCTCCGGACAGATCGGCAAGCCGCACTGGGCAAAGGCCTGGTGCCTCTCCGACCGCCCGGCCATCCGCCCCGCCAAGGGCGTCGCAATACCTGACGGACTCGACTGGAACCTCTGGCAGGGCCCCGCCCCGCGGCGCGCCTTCAAGCCAGAGCTCGTCCACTACAACTGGCGCTTCTTCCGCGGATACGGCACTGGCGACCTGCCGAACAACGGGCTGCACTTCGTAGACATCGCCCGCTGGGCGCTCGGCGCAGGGTACCCGACGCGCGTGTACGCCGGCGGCGGCAAGCTGTTCTACGAGGGCGAGGACTTCGAGTTCGAGGACACGCACATGCTCACCGCGCAGTTCGAGGGCGGCAAGTACCTCACGTGGGAAGGCTGCTCGCACGCAGGCGGCATGCCGTTCATGGGCAAGTGGACCGGCTGCCTCGTCTATTGCGACGACGGCCTCGCCTTCTTCGGCGCGATGGGCGAGTCCGCCCTCTACGACCGCAAGGGCAAGAAGGTCATCCGCGAATGGGCAGCCGGCGACACCGACCCCTCCGCGCAGGAAGGCGACAGCCGCCTCTCGAACCCGCTCCAGACGTGCGACCAGGCGCACATGCGCCGCTTCGTCAACTGCGTGCGCGAAAAGAGCCAGGCCACCGCGATGCCGATCGACGAGGCGCTCAAGTCAAACATCATCACGGAGCTCGGCAACGTCTCGCTCCTCACCGGCAACGCAGTCCATCTCAATCCGGCGACTGGCAAGCTCGTCGACCCGTCCGCCCCCGCCGCGGCGTTCTGGACGCGCACCTACGAGTCCGGATGGGAAGTGAGGGCCTGAGCCATGACGCGACGTCTCCTGCCTACGCTGCTGGCCACCTCGCTCGTCTGCGCCGCACATGGCGGCGGCGGATGGACGAAATACGAGAAGAATCCCGTGCTTGGAAGCCCTGAGCTGGGGACATGCTTCGACGTGAACGTCATCGCCAAGGGAAGCGCCAAGTACAACATGTACTTCTCGTGGCGTCCCATGAAGGCCATCGCGCTCGTGCGCTCCAACGACGGCGTCAAGTGGACGGAGCCGGAGATATGCCTCCGCCACGACGAGTCCAGCGGCTGGGAGGACAACCTCAACCGCAGCTGCACGATCTTCTGGAACGGCGAGTACCACATGTGGTACACCGGACAGGCGCGCGGCTACAGCAAGATCGGCTACGCGAAGTCTAAGGACGGCGTCCACTTCACGCGCGCCGTTCGGCATCCGGTGCTGATCTCCGAGCGGCCGCACGAGGGCTTCAGCGTGATGAACCCCTACGTCATGCGCGACGACGCACGCGGCGTGTTCCGCATGTGGTACGCCAGCGGCGAGACGTACGAGCCGAACGTGCTGTGCTACGCAGAGTCGAAGGACGGAATCGCCTGGGAGAAGTCGCTCCTCAACCCGATCTTCGTCCACGGCAACGGCAACGCATGGGACAAGGACCGCGTGGGCGGGTGCGAGGTCTATCAGCTGAAGGACGGCCGCTACGTGATGTTCTACATCGGCTACTCCGACATACACACCGCCCGCATCGGCGCGGCCATCTCCCCAGACGGCATCCGCTCGTGGAAACGCCTCAAGGGCAACCCGCTCGTGGAGCCGGTCCCGGGCGAATGGGATTCCGCCGCATGCTACAAGCCGTCCGCCGTATGGGACGAGGAAGGCGACTGCTGGCGGCTCTGGTACAACGGCCGCACCGGCTCGCGCGAGTACATCGGCATGGCCGTCCACAAGGGCTACGACCTCGGTCCCGTGGAGGGATCCGCCTACCGCGTGATCGACGAGAACCAGGTTCGCCGCCACATGGAGCGCTTCTCGTTCGACGACAACGAGCTCTATCCGCACGACATTAGAAACAATGCCGCATGCTGGTGGTCGCTCTCCAACATCCCTCGCTTCGACTGTCCCGACGCAGACCTCGTGCGCACCTACTACTTCCGCTGGTGGACCTACCGCAAGCACCTGCGCCGCACGAAGGACGGCGGCTGGGTGGTGACCGAATTCCTGCCCGACGTCGGATGGGCCGGTGCGGACAACACGATCGCTTGTCCATTCGGCCACCACGTGCGAGAAGGACGCTGGTTGCGCAATCGCGTCTATGTGGACGGCTACATCGCGCACATGCTCGCGAAAGGGAACATCAGCGGGCCGCGCGCCTACGCCAACTGGCCGGCGTGGAGCGCGTGGGAGCGAGCGAAGGTTACGGGCGACTTCGCCTTCCCGCGCAAGCACCTCGCGGAGTTCGCGCAGAACTGGGACACATGGGCGAGGGGCTGGACCATCAAGGGGCTCAGCCTGAAGGACGTGGAGAACAAACAGGGCGCGAAGGGCGTGCCAATCCAGGCCGGCTTCCGCGAGGACCGGGGGCTCTTCGACTTCGCGGGTGACCGCGAGGGGAGCGAGTTCGCGCTTTCGAGCGACGGTGCGCGTCCGATGGTGA
>CAMPAF010000249.1 GCA_946631535.1 uncultured Verrucomicrobiota bacterium | reverse complement strand
CGCGCGAGTCGGGCTGGTAGGCGAAGTAGTCCTTGAACCAGTACTCCTCGTGCGTAGCGTGGACCAGGAACTCCTTGCCGATGGCCAAGCGCATGCGCGCGGGGATGTCCTCGAGCCGATAGAGGTTGAGGCACGGCGCGCCGCTGTGGAACGACATGAAGTTGCACCCCGTCGCCTTGTCGTGGAACCAGTTATACGTGCCGTGCGTGACGGCGAGCTGCTCTGGCATCAGGTGGTTGTAGCCGCACGCCGACACGCTGATATCGTCGCCGCCGCCCGGACGCCAGAACATGGCCGTCTCCGGCTTGCGGTTGTTCTCGATGCGCATGCCGTGGCCGTAGGGCAGGATCGTGCGGTCGCCGTTGTAGGCGTAGCGCTTGCCGCCCGAGCACCAGATCGCCTTGGCGCCGCAGTCCTTGAGCGCCACGCACCCCTCCTTCGACATCGGCCCCCAGTGCGGCGTGACGGCCTTCGCGAACATGCCGGGGCCCGCGAAGCGCTCGACCTCGCGCGTGAGGAGGTTCCACGTGAACTTGACGTCGTCGTAGTCGGCGTTGATCCACGGGTAGTCGGGGAACTCGGAGTAGGAGTGGAAGCCGAAGCGGAGCCAGTCCTTGGCGGACTGGAACTCGTCGCGCCACGTGTCGGGCATGTCCTTGAGCGTGAACTCCGCGCCGCGCGCGCCGTAGTAGAAGTCGTTGCGGTAGAAGATGTTGAACTGCGCCTTGAGCCCGTACTTCTCGTGCGCCTCCTTGAAGGCGGAGAAGAGCGGGTGGCTCCAGCAGGACCTCGGCCTGTCGCGGGCGAGGGCGCGGAACACGAAGATCACGTCGTCGATGTAGAACGCCGCGGTGTTGCCCTTGATGTTGCGCGTGCGGCGCACCTCCACGTCGGTGATGGTCGGCCCGAGCTCCTGCGCAGACTCAAGCGCGCGCATCTTCGCGGCCTGGCGCTCGGGCGACTCCGCCCGCACGTTCTTGATCTCGTCGCCCGCCGCGCCCTTCGTCGCGCAGCCGGCCAGCGCGGCGGCCGCGCCGCCGATTCCAACCGAAATGAATTGTCTTCTATCCATACAGAATAATTCTTTACATAATCATTTCTTTACAACCAACCGCGCTCCGTCACTTTGCTTGTTCCGTCAGGAACGCGGTGAACATTGCCTCGTAGCCGTCGAGACTGGCGAGGGAGACGCGTTCGTCCCTGGCGTGCGCGCCAAAACCGGTCGCGCCGAAGATGACTGTCGGCAGCGCAAGGTGGACGTAGCGCGTCGCGTCCGTGGCGCACGACATCTTCGTGAGCGGTATCTCGCGGTCCGGCCAGGCGCGGCGCATGGCGGCGTGGAGCGCCTGCACGTAGGGGTTCGCGGGATCGGTGATCACTGGCGGACGCCATGTCTTCGGCAGGATCACCTCCAGGCCGGTGGTCTCCTCCAGAAACGCCTTCATCTTCTCCGCGCCGTCGGGATCGATGAAGCGGTAGGAGAACGTCATCTCCGCCGTGTCGGGGATGATATTGGCCTGCGGGGAGCCAAGCAGGCGCGTGGGCGTGAGGTCGTTGCGCCAATGATCGTTCGGGTCGGCAGGCTTCGGCAAGGCCGCCTGCACCTTCGCGTACGCCGCAAGAAGCTTGGGAATAGGATTGTCCGCCGCCCACGGCATGGACGAGTGTCCGCCGCGCCCGTGCGCGCGGAGCGTGATCGCCACGTGCCCCTTCTCGGCGACGGTGAGCGAGTCCGTGAACTCGCCGTTCGTATCGCCGATGATCAGGAACTTCTGCGGCACATATCCGACGTTCAGGAGGTGCGTGGGCGTATCGGACGCACCAGTGCGCGTCTCCTCGTCCGTGGCGAATACGGCCCCCACCGACCCCTTGCCAGCGAGGTTCGCGAGCGTCTGGGCGATGACGGTCACATTGCCCTTCGTGTCGCATGCGCCGCGTCCGTACACGAAGCCGTCCCGCACGACCGGATCGAACTGGCCTTCGCACGATGGCGGCACCACGTCGAGATGGGTCACGAACACGATGTCGTGGCATTTGCCCGGCACGGTGGCGGCGTAGAGCGCCGCGCGCCCCGCCTCGTTCGTCTCCACTGCCGTGAACACTCCGTGCGCGTCGAGCCATCCCTTCAGGAAACCGACGGCGCGGTTGTTCTGCGCCTGGTCCTTCGTCACCGAAGGAATCCGCAGAAGCCCCAGCAGCAGTTCCCTGTCCACCGCCCCGTGAAGCGGCATCATGCAGCTCACAAGCACCAACAAAGAAAACAACGTCTTCAACCTGCTAACCTTTCAATCTTTTAACCTCTACCTTCTAACTCTCTAACCTTTTTAACCCTCTAACCTTTTAACCCTTTAACTCTCTAACCCTTTAACTCTCTAACCTTTTAACCCTCTAACTCTCTAACCTTTTAACCTTTTAACCCTTTAACCCTTTAACCTTACCAATGGATTGTCTCCGCCTTGCGATATCCAGTCACCAAGATGCCGCCGTCGACGTCCACCGTAGCCACGGCGTAGCTGTTCTCCTCCGGTCCCGGGTTGAGCACGAGCGCGCGAAGCGAATAGTACGAGATGCCCTTCTCCTGGCAGAAACCGCCAGCATGCTGGTGCCCCGTGAAGACACCCTTCACCTTTCCGCTCGCCTCGAGCACCTTGCGTACGGCCTCTGCGTTCTTCACCAGATGGCGCCTCTCGGCCGCCGGATCGATCCGCTGGTGGCAGAACACCACCACCGGCCCCTTCGCCGCCGCGAGCTCCTTCTCCAGCCACGCGAGCTGGGCCGGCGGCACGTTCGCGTCGTCCCACTGCCAGTTTCCTGGCGTGTAGGGCTCCATCTTCGCGTTGTAGCAGGCGTCCAGCACGATGAACGTCACGCCGTTCTTCGCGAAGGAGTAGTTTGCGAGCGCCTTGGGCTGGCCGGCGTTGGCGACGTGGGAGAGAAAGTCGTCCTTCGTGAGGCGGTCAATGTCGTGGTTGCCGAGCACGTGGTAGCGCGCGCCGGCGAACTGCGCGAAAACTCCCTCGATCTTGTCGAGGAAGCCGAGCGTCGCGACCTTGTCCGGCCCCTGGTCCTTGAAGTCGCCCAGCTCGATCGCGAACGCCGGGCGCACGCGGTTCATCACCGACACGAACTCGTGCATCTTCGCGAGCGAGTCGCGGTACGCCGCGTCGCCCACCGGCATGGGCCTGACGGCGAGCGGCAGGTCGGCGTAGTGGCAGTCCGTCACCAGGCCGAAGCTCACGAGACTCTTCTTCCCGGAGGGCGCTCCGAAGAGAGTGGTGGCGGCGAACGCCCCAACGCCCTCTATGAAGAGCCTCCGGCTTACGTTTGCTGTTTTTGTCGACATGTTCTTTTCTCCTCAAAAATGGTTGTTGACGAAACTCCGCTAGATCTTCCAGCCGCCGATGCCGAGCGCGCGGCATATCTCGGACACGAGGATCGCGATCACGAGCACGGGCGCGAAGTACTTGACCATGACCGCGTACAATCCCTTCGCGTGGAAGGCCTGCCCTTCGGCTTCGCACTCGCCTATCACCGCGCGCG
This sequence comes from uncultured Verrucomicrobiota bacterium, assembly GCA_946631535.1. The sequence goes on along the minus strand of CAMPAF010000249.1, from coordinate 1,118 downwards.
GTCCCAGCACGTAGCCCACGAACACGCAGGTCGCCGCCGCCACCACCGGCATCAGCACCGAGTTCGTGATGAAGTCGAAGAAGTCGAGGAACTGCATCCCGAAGAGCTTCACGTCCGCCCACGGACCGTAGCCGAGCGCCGAGAACGTGGCGAGGAACATGATGAGCGCCCCGGTGAAGAAGGTAGCCGACTTGCGGTCGAGCTTCAGGAGGTCGCATACCGAGGCGACGCACGCCTCGAAGAGCGAAATCGCGGAGGTGGCCGCCGCGAAGAGCACGAGCACGAAGAAAGTGAGCCCCAGCCACGGACCCGTCGCGCCGAGCGTGGCGAACACCTTCGGGAGAGTGATGAACATGAGCCCCGGCCCGGCGTTCATGGCCTCCTTCACCGGCGTGCCAGTCTTCACCGCGAACATGTACACCACCGGGATGATCATCAGGCCGGCGACGACGGCGATGAGAGTGTCGAATATCTCGACGCGGCGGACGCACCGCTCGATGGAGTCCGTCTTCTTCATGTACGAGCCGTACGTGATCATGATGCCCATCGCGAGCGAGAGCGAGTAGAACATCTGGCCCGTCGCGCCGAGGATCGTCTTGGCAAGGAGCGCGACCGAGAACCTGCCGTCCGGAGTCGACACGCAGTCAAGGTTCGGCACCAGGTAGTACTTGATTCCCTCTCCGGAGCCGGGGAGGCATACGACGTACAGGGAAAGCGCAATGGCCATGACGAAAAGTATCGGCATCATGACGAGGTTCGACTTCTCGATGCCGTTCTTCACTCCAAGGACTATGACCGCGGCGCAGGCGAGTATGAATATCAGCCCGTAGCCGAACGGGGCAAACGGGGCGGATATGAACGACGTGAAGAACTCGGCCGAATTGGCCGCGCCCTCGCCCATCGCGTTGACGCCCGTGAACGCCATCTGCGCGTAGGCCTTGAGGTAGTAGAACACCCATCCGCCTATGACGCAGTAGTACGGCGTTATCAGCAGAGGTATCATCGTTCCCAGGAACCCGACGAACCCCCAGCGCCTGTGCAGGCTGGAGTACGCCAGGAGCGGAGCCTTCTGCGTCCTGCGTCCGACCGCGATCTCCGTCACCATCAGCGTGAAGCCG
>CAMPAF010000248.1 GCA_946631535.1 uncultured Verrucomicrobiota bacterium | reverse complement strand
CGATATGCAGAAGACGAAAAAAGCGCGGGCGAGTTAGCCCGCGCACCTCTCTCAATGTTGTTTTTACCAGTTGTTCTGGTTGTTTCCAATCTCAAAACGCATGGGTAAAAAACGCAGATGTGCCCGAATCGGGCAACCGGTCGGCGTGCGTATGGTATACTACTGCCATGCAACCGACAATAGAGCGATATGGCAGCGGACACATCAACGAGACGTACCGCATGGCGTGTCCCGACGGGCCGCAGTACATCTTCCAGAAGATCAACACGTCGATCTTCCCGGATCCAGACGCGCTGATGGAGAACATCAGGCGCGTGACGGAGCACATCCGCTCCAAGCATCCCGACGACCCGCGCTGCACGCTCACGGTGCTGGACTATTCGCGCCCGTGGCGGCAGTACGTCTTCATCGAGGGCGCGCGCACGTACGACCTCATCGAGCGTCCCGAGCAGGCGTACAAGGTGGCGCGCGCGTTCGCCCGATTCCAGAACGACCTTGCGGACCTGCCAGGTCCGCGCCTCCACGAGATACTGCCGCACTTCCACGACACGCGCGCCCGCCTCGCCCAGCTCGATGCGGCGCTCGCGGCCGACGTGAAGGGACGCGCGAAGGAAGTGGCAGCGGAGCTGGCGTTCGTGGACGCGCGCCGCGACGAGGCCGGACGCATACTCGACCTCATGGCTTCCGGCGACATTCCAGAGCGCATCACGCACAACGACACGAAGATCAACAACGTCATGCTCGACGACGCGACGGGCGAGGGCGTGGCAGTGATAGACCTCGACACGACCATGCCCGGATGCGCCCTCTACGACTTCGGCGACATGGTGCGTACATCCACTGCGGCCGCCGCCGAGGACGAGCGCGACCTCGCGAAGGTGTTCTCGCGCCGCGAGTACTTCGAGCAGCTCGTGCGCGGCTATCTCTCGGAGGCGAAGTTCCTCAACCGGGCGGAGCTGGACAACCTGGCGTTCTCCGGGCGGCTCATCACGCTCACGATCGGCATCCGCTTCCTCACGGACTATCTGGCCGGCGACGTGTATTTCCACACCTCCTGCCCAGACCACAACCTCGTGCGCTGCCGTACCCAGTTCAAGATGGTCGAGTCGATGGAGGCGCAGGCTGCGGATTACGAGGGGATCGTCCGTCAGGTGGCGTCCGCCAGATAGGGCTCGTTTTACATTTCTTGTCGCATTGAGCGCTTGAAATGTGAGAACGTGTAAACCATAACAGACCCGCAGCGGCTCATAACGGCGTGTTGTGGGCGACACGCCCATTTTTTTGCAGTTGGCACGTTTCATGCTAAATTGTCTCTGATATGAAACGCACGGACTTGAAGAAGATTCTGATCATCGGCTCAGGGCCGATCGTGATCGGTCAAGGCTGCGAGTTCGACTATTCCGGCTGCCAGGCAGTGAAGGCCCTCCGCGAGGAGGGCTACGAGATCGTCCTCGTCAACTCCAACCCCGCGACGGTCATGACCGACCCCGAGATGGCGCCGCACACCTACATCGAGCCCATCACCCCAGAGGCGATCCACGAGATAATCCGCCGCGAGCGTCCGGACGCGCTTCTGCCGACGCTCGGCGGGCAGACGGCGCTAAACGTGGCCATGGAAGTCTCCCGCATGGGAATCCTGAAGCGCTACGAAGTGGAGATGATCGGCGCGGACGCGGAGGCCATAGCACGCGCGGAGGACCGTGCCCTCTTCAAGGAGGCGATGACGAAGCTCGGCCTCGACATGCCGACGTCCGTGTCTTGCCACTCCCTAGAAGAGGCGAAGGCAGCCGCGAAGGCGATCGGACGGTGGCCGCTCGTCATCCGCCCCGGCTTCACGCTTGGCGGCACTGGCGGCGGCATCGCGCGCGACGAGGCCGAGTTCACGGCCATCGTGCAGCGCGGGCTTGACGCGTCGCTCAACTCCGAGGTTCTTGTCGAGGAGTCGCTCCTCGGCTGGAAGGAGTTCGAGATGGAGGTGATGCGCGACCGTAACGGGAACGGCGTGATCGTCTGCTCCATCGAGAACCTGGACCCCATGGGCATCCACACGGGAGACTCGATCACCGTCGCGCCGATCCAGACGCTTACGGACCGCGAGTACCAGGAGATGCGCGACGACTCGCTCGCCGTGCTCGATGCCATCGGCATCTCCACGGGCGGATCCAACGTGCAGTGGGCGGTCGATCCTCAGACAGGGCGCCGCGTCATAATCGAGATGAACCCGCGCGTCTCGCGCTCGTCCGCCCTCGCCTCGAAGGCGACGGGTTTTCCGATCGCGCGCATCGCCGCTCTCCTCGCGGTCGGCTACACGCTCGACGAGCTGCGCAACGACATCACCCGCGAGACGCCGGCATGCTTCGAACCCGCGCTCGACTACGTCGTGGTCAAGGTTCCGCGCTTCGCGTTCGAGAAGTTCCCGGCCGCCGACGCGCGCCTCGGCACCCAGATGAAGTCGGTGGGCGAGGCGATGGCGATCGGCCGCACGTTCAAGGAGGCTTACCTCAAGGCGTTGCGGTCGCTGGAGGTGTCCGACCCGCTGAAGTACCACGACGTGACGGCGTTCGATCCGTGGTTCCGCCGGCAGATCGAGGAGATCGACGCTTTCAGGCAATACCTCGCCGTGGACGGCAAGAAGGGACTCGACGCGTCGGTGCTGCGCCAGGCCAAGACGATGGGGTTCAGCGACAAGGAGATCGGCCGGGCGATCGGCTCGGATGAGATTGCGGTTCGTATGAAACGCCTTGGTCTCGGGATCCGCCCTGAGTTCGGCGAGGTGGACACGTGCGCCGGCGAGTTCAAGGCCGGGACGCCGTACTACTACAGCTATTATTCGACTTCAGACATTGGACTTCGGACTTCGGGGCTTGAGGCGGCTGATGACCTGAGGGCAAGCTCTCCGAAGTTGGAAGCCGCAAGTCCGAGGTCCTCCCGCCGCAAGATCATGGTCCTGGGCGGCGGACCGAACAGGATCGGCCAGGGGATCGAGTTCGACTACTGCTGCTGCCACGCGGCGTTCGCGCTCCGCAAGGATGGCTACGAGGTCGTGATGGTCAACTCGAACCCTGAGACGGTCTCGACCGACTACGACACTTCCGACAAGCTCTACTTCGAGCCGCTGACGCTCGAGGACGTGATGGAGGTGTACGACCATGAGCGGTGCGACGGGGTGATCGTGCAGTTCGGGGGACAGACCCCTCTCAACATCGCGCAGGCGTTGCGTGCCGCCGGCGCGAACGTGATCGGGACCTCGCCGGACGACATCGACCGCGCGGAGGACCGCGACTTCTTCAAGGCGCTCGTGGCGGAGGTCGGCATGCGCCAGCCGCCGAGCGGCATCGCGCATTCGGTGGCGGAGGCGGTGGCGATCGCGGACGAGATCGGATATCCCGTCCTCGTGCGCCCGTCGTTCGTCCTTGGCGGACGCGGCATGGCGATCGTCCACAGGAAGGACCTCCTGGTGCAGTACGTGGAGGATGCGGTGCGCGCCGCCGAAGGGCGGCCTATCCTCATCGACAAGTTCCTCGAGCACGCGATCGAGCTGGACGTCGACTGCATCTCCGACGGCGACACGACCGTGATAGGCGCCATCCTCGAGCACATCGAGCCGGCCGGCTGCCATTCCGGCGACTCGGCGTCGGTGACGCCGCCTATCTCGCTATCGCCGCGCACGCTCGAGGAATGCCGCCGGTATGCCCACGAGTTCGCCAAGCGGCTCCACGTGTGCGGGTTGATGAACCTGCAGCTCGCCGTGAAGGATGGCGAACTGTGGATGATAGAGGTGAACCCCCGCGCGTCGCGCACGATCCCGTTCGTCTCGAAGGCCATCGGCGTGCCGCTGCCGGGGTACGCCGCACGCTGCATGGTCGGCGAGAAGCTCAAGGACATCGGCTTCACGCAGGAGGTGGAGCTTCCGTACACGTGCGTGAAGGAGGCTGTCTTCCCGTTCGCTAAGTTCCCTGGCGTGGACATCACGCTGACGCCCGAGATGAAGTCGACGGGCGAGGTGATGGCGATAGACCACGACCGCAACATCGCGTTCTTCAAGAGCCAGCTGGCGTCCGGGAGCCGACTCCCCACGAAGGGGAACGTGTTCCTTGCCGTGAAGGACGAGGACAAGGACGCCGTGGTGCCGCTCGCGAAGCGGCTTGTGGAGATGGGATTCGGCATCTACGCGACATGCGGCACGTCCACGAGGCTCTGGGACAACGGCGTTAAGTCGCAGGCCATTTATCGCATCAGCCGTGGACGGCCAAACGTCCTCGACCTGATCAGGAACAAGGATGTCGCGTGGATCGTAAACACGTCCGAGCCCGGTGCCGAGGCGATGGTTGACGACGTCCGCATGCGCTCGGCGGCGATCATCCACGGCATCCCGATCTCGACCACAGTCGCCGGTTTCGAGGCGGCGATCCTGGGACTTGACGACTACACGCGCTTCGGCGAGTTCTCGGTCTGCTCGCTGCAGGAGTACCACCGCAAGCTGAAACGCGAATAGTTGTTTCGCGCGATGCCCTGCGGTATGGTACAATAGGGAGGCAACAGGCAAGAAAGGAATAAGCACATGTCTAGAGTCCTCCTTATCGGTGCCGGCGGCGTCGCCGGCGTGGCGGCCGCGAAGATGGCCCAGAACCCCGAAACGTTCGGCGAGCTGCTGATCGCGTCCC
>CAMPAF010000247.1 GCA_946631535.1 uncultured Verrucomicrobiota bacterium | reverse complement strand
CCACCTGTTCGTGATGCGGTGCACGTGCACGTCCACGCAGATGGCGGGCAGGTTGAAGCCCACGGCCACGGTCAGGTTGGCGGTCTTGCGCCCGACGCCAGGCAGCTCGCAGAGCGCCTCGACCGTGTTTGGCAGCGTGCCGCCGAACTTCTCGCGCAGGACGGACGGCAGGGCGTGGAGGTGGCGGGCCTTGTCGCGGAAGAAGCCCACGGGGAAGATGAGTTTCTCGAGCTCGGGCACGGGGATCGCCTCGAGCGCGTCAGGTGTGGCGGTGCCGCCCATGCGCGCGAAGAGGCGCTTGACGGCGCCTGCGGTGCACTGGTCCTTGGTGCGGGCGGAGAGGATCGTCCCCACAAGCACGCAGAACGGGTCGTGGGTCTGCGCCTCGATCAGCTCTATTATGGGCGCTGCGTGCGCCCTGAATTCCTTCTTCAGCAGGCGGTTCGCTTCTGGCACGTCTTCAAGCGTCATGTCGGCTCCTTGCGTAGTCGCGTGCCATTCTATGGCAATCGGCGCGCGCTGTCAACCCGCAAAACATCTTGGCGAAAAATCCCACTTGCGGGCGCGGCGGAGATATGGTATCATATACGCCGTTTTCACCCCACGGGGAAGTAGCTCAGTTGGTAGAGCATCACGTTCGCAACGTGGGGGTCGTGAGTTCGAATCTCATCTTCTCCACCATTCGGTGAAAACGAGGAAGCGGCTTTCGCCCAATGCACTTGCGGGCGCGCCGCCCGTTTTTTTTGATGTGTGTGGGGGATGTCTTGCCATGGAAAATGTCTGTAAATTTGCACTGTAAATTTGCCCTTGCTTCGGCGGGGGGCATTTGATATACTACATGCGTTTTCACCGCGAAAACGCGGGCGCGTAGCTCAGTTGGTTAGAGCACTACCTTCACACGGTAGGGGTCACTGGTCCGAGTCCAGTCGCGCCCACCATTCCGAAAAGCCCGATATCGGGCCGGATTGCATCCATGACGGTCGGCTTACAATTCTTGTAAGCGTTTTCGGCCTCTGATTCGTGCCGATGTAAAGATAAACGTGCCAAGATGCGCTCTAGGGGCGTTGGCACGGCTCTTGCTTATTGCCGTTCGCCGGGCGCGAAGGTCGCGTCCGCCAAAGGAGAATGACGATGATGGAAGAAGCAAAGAACATGACCGAGTTCGGAGCCGACGTTTTCGGCGACGAGGCCATAAGGACATACCTCTCGAAGGATACGGCTAAGAAACTCCAGGCGACGATCCAGGACGGCAAGCCGCTAGATCCATCGATCGCCGGCGAGGTCGCCCACGCCATAAAGAAGTGGGCGATGGACCGCGGCGCGACGCACTACACGCACTGGTTCCTGCCTATGACCGGCTCGACCGCCGAGAAGCACGACTCCTTCCTCGAGATGAAGGACGGCGAGCCGATCATGGCGTTCTCCGGCAAGAACCTCATCGTCGGCGAGCCTGACGCCTCGTCCTTCCCCTCGGGCGGCATCCGCTCCACTTTCGAGGCGCGCGGCTACACGGCCTGGGATCCCACCTCGCCCGCCTTCATCAAGCGCCACTCCAACGGCGCCACGCTCTGCATCCCGACGGCGTTCTGCGCCTACACGGGCGAAGCGCTCGACAAGAAGACGCCGCTGCTGCGCTCGATGCAGTCGCTCGACAAGTCGCTCAAGCGCCTCATGAAGCTCTTCGGCCGCCCCGAGGCGCACACCGGCTGCACGCTCGGCGCCGAGCAGGAGTACTTCCTCATCGACAAGAAGTACTGGGAGAAGCGCCCCGACCTCGTCCTCACAGGCCGCACGCTCTTCGGCGCGCCGTCGGCGAAGGGACAGCAGCTCGAGGACCACTACTTCGGCACGATCCCGGACCGCGTCCTCTCCTTCATGAACGACGTGGAGCGCGAGCTCTGGAAGCTCGGTATTCCCGCGAAGACGCGCCACAACGAGGTCGCGCCCGCGCAGTTCGAGCTCGCGCCGATGTTCGAGGAGCTGAACCTCGCCACCGACCACAACATGCTTGTGATGGACACGCTCCGCAACGTGGCGGAGAAGCACGGCTTCAAGTGCCTCCTGCACGAGAAGCCGTACGCCGGCGTCAACGGCTCTGGCAAGCACAACAACTGGTCTGTCAGCTACGGCGGGAAGAACCTGCTCGACCCCGGCAGCAACCCCGACGAGAACGCTCTCTTCCTAACGGTCCTCTGCGCGATCATCGAGGCGGTCGACAAGCACGCCGACCTCCTGCGCGCCTCCGTGGCCGGCGCGGGCAACGACCACCGTCTCGGCGCCAACGAGGCGCCGCCGGCCGTAATATCCATCTACCTTGGCGACCAGCTCGCCGACGTGATAGACCGCCTGGAGAAGGGCGTGGGCGGCAGGGCGCGCAAGGCGGACACGCTCAAGATCGGCGTGGACACGCTTCCCGCGCTCCCGAAGGACGCGACGGACCGCAACCGCACTTCGCCGTTCGCCTTCACCGGCAACAAGTTCGAGTTCCGCGCGCCAGGCTCCAGCGTCTGCTGCGCCGGCCCGACGATGGTGCTGAACACGATCGTCGCCGAGGCGGTGGACCGCATCGCAGGCGAGTTAGAGAAGAGCGGCACTGCCGGGAAGGCCAAGGCCGGCGAGCACACCGCGGCGTTCCACAACGCCCTACAGAAGATCCTGCAGGCGACGCTGAAGGCGCACAGCCGCATCATCTTCAACGGCAACGGCTACGAGGCAGGTTGGCTGGAGGAGGCTGCGAAGCGTGGGCTGCCGAACGCGCCCACCACGCCCGACGCCCTGTCGGCGCTCGACAAGAGGGAGAACCGCGCCCTCTTCGAGAAGTACGGCGTGATGACCTCGCGCGAGCTCAAGAGCCGCCACGAGATATTCATTGAGGAGTACGCCACGAAGATCCGCATCGAGGGCACGTGCGCCCGCGACATGGCGAGCGAGATGATCCTCCCTGCGGTCAAGGCAGAGTACGCCGAGACGGTGGCGGCGTTCGCCGCGGCCGAGCGGATGGGCGTGAGCTCCGGCACGAACGCGCTCATGGACGACCTGGTGGAGCTGGGCTCCGGGCTTGACGGCCTCAAGGCCGGGCTCCGCAAGCTCGACTCCGCGCTGGACGACAACGAGCCGTCCGCAGTCCTCTCCGCCATGAAGGCGCTGCGCACGACGGTCGACGCGCTCGAGCACAAGGTCGCCGACAAACGCTGGCCACTGCCGAAGTACCGCGACATGCTGTTCCTGTACTAGTGGCTAGTATGTCCGACGCACTCAAGCACGAATGCGGCGTGGCGATGGTGGTCCTGCGAAGGCCGCCATCCGCCACGCGGCGCGTTGGGGACGACGCGCCCTACCAGGGAGACTTCGGAGGAACGAAGCTCTCGCTCCTCCTGGAGAAGCAGCACAACCGCGGACAGGACGGAGCCGGGGCGGCGGTCCTCTGCACCGACCCCGAGCCCGGAACGCCGCCGTACTGGTCGTTCAAGTCCGCCACGTCGACTCCGCTGGTGGACGTGCTGGGCATGATCGCGAAGCGGCCTGCCGTGAGGAACGAGAGGATATTCCTGGGCCATCTCCGCTACGCCACCTTCGGGAAGAACGAGGTTTCATTCTGCCATCCTTTCATCCACGAGGCGAGCGAGCTCTGCCACACGGTCCTGCTCGCCGGCAACTTCAACCTCACGAACGCCCCCGAGCTGTTCGACGACTACCGCCACCACGGCTCGTTTCCCACGAGCCGGTCGGACGGCTACCTCCTCTGCGAGATGATCGCGAAGGAGCTGGGAGGGTCGCAGCTTGCTGCGACCGCAGGGGAAACGGACGCAATGAATTGCGTCCCTCCCGTGGCTTCCGCCATCTCACGGGCCATTGCCAACGCCGACGGCGCGTGGACACTGTGCGGCATGACAGGCGACGGGTGGGCGTTCGCCACGCGCGATCCGCACGGGATACGCCCGGGCTGGTACTACAAGGACGACGACGTGGTGGTGGTCGCCAGCGAGCGGCCGGCGATACAGGCGGCATTCGACGTGCCTCCGGAGGCCGTGAAGGAGCTGCCGCCGGGCAAGGCGCTGGTAGTGTCGCCGAAGGGGGAGGTGACGATGTCCGAACTCAGTGCGGACATCAGGACTGAGCCGCGCCCTTGCGCATTTGAGCGGATATACTTCTCGCGCGCGAACGACGCCGACATCCACAGGGAGCGCAAGGCGCTGGGGGCGGCGCTCGTGCCGCAGATACTGAAGGCGGCCAACGCGCCTCTTGAAGACATCCTCTTCAGCTACATCCCCAACTCCGCGCGAATTGCATTCCATGGACTTCTGGAAAAACTGTTTAACGATGTATTCAGCCACAAAGAACACATAGATCGCAAAGATGCAGGAGAGGGCTTTGCGAACTCTGCGTTCTTTGCGGATAATAAGCTACCTCGTTTTGGAGAGGTGGCGGTGAAGGACGCGAAGTTCCGCACCTTCATCGCGGACGCGGCGGCACGGCGCGAATTCTACAAGCACGTGTACGACGTCACATACGGGCTGGTGCGCCCTGGGAAGGATACGCTCGTCGTCCTTGACGACTCCATCGTGCGCGGCAACACGATGCGGAACGCCATCTTGCCAATGCTTGACCGGCTGGGGCCTAAGCGGATCATCGTCGCCTCGTCCGCGCCGCCGATCCGCTATCCCGACTGCTACGGCATCGAC
>CAMPAF010000246.1 GCA_946631535.1 uncultured Verrucomicrobiota bacterium | reverse complement strand
ATCGCCTCCACGTTCTTGCAGTGCTTCACGGCGCGGCTCAGGTTCCAGGCCGCGTCCACGGAAAGGTACGGGTCGTATCCGAACACCTCCATGCCGAGCGAGACGGCCGCGTTCGCGACCTTCTGCCCGATCGCTCCCAGGCCGATCACGCCAAGGCGCTTGCCCTCGATCTCCGTGCCTGCGAAAGCCTTCTTCGCCTTCTCGGCGCTCTTGTTGATGGCGGGGTCCGCCGCGTTGTCCTTCACCCACTCGATGCCGCCCACGATGTCGCGGCTCGCCAGGAGCATCGCCGCGATCACGAGCTCCTTCACGCCGTTCGCGTTGGCGCCCGGGGTGTTGAACACCACGATGCCCTTCTTCGCGTACTCCGCGTGGGGGATGTTGTTGACGCCGGCGCCGGCGCGCGCCACGGCCAGCAGGTTCGGTCCGGGCGTCATCTCGTCCATCTTCGCGCTGCGCACGAAGACCGCGTCGGCGGAGGCGAAGTCCTCCGTGCGCGCGTAGTTGTCGTCTAGGTTGCCAAGCCCCACCTCTGCGATGGGGTTCAGGCATGTGTACTTGTACATGATCGGTTTACCTTCAGTTTAGAGTTTATCGTAGAAAGCCGGGCACGCGCCCGAAGCTTGTATTATAGCACAATTCGGGCCGTCCGGGGGCGTCATTTGCGGTCTTCGCGCTCGGGTTCCTCCTCGAGCACGACCGCCGCCCCGCGGCCGCTCACGTCGCGCGCGAGCACCATCGCCCGGCGCGGGCTGACGGTGTCTCCCGTGATCCACGGCCGCGCCTCGTTCAGGAGGTAGGCCGGTGAGCCGAGGTTCGAGAGCTCCTCCAGCGGGTGCGCCGCCGGCATCTGCGGCGGCAGCACGCGCCGCCGCAGGGCCAGCGCGGCCTTCAGGAGAGACGCGGCCGACGCGGCGTGCAGGCAGTGCCCGATGTTGCCCTTCACCGACCCGATCCCCACGAGCGGTCCGCCAGGCCTGTGGTCTCCCCACAGGCGCAGGACCGCCGCGGCCTCCTCGGCGTCCGCCTCCGACACGCCGCTGCCGTCGGCCTCAACGAGGCCGATGTCTTGCATCTGCGTGCCGGCGCGTTGCGCCGCCGCCGCCATGAGGTCCACGAGCGGAGCGGCGCCACACGCGACCCCGCGCACGAGCGCGTAGATGCGGTCGTGCGCGTTGAGGGCGTCCTGCCGCCGCTTCAGCACGATGAACGCGCCGCCCTCGCCGGGAATCGTCCCGCAGGCGTCGCGGTCGAACGGCGTGAGCTCGGACTCCGCCGAAAACAGCATCTCGCCCGAGAGCCCTTCCAGGCATGCGCGGCTCAAGGGCGGCGTGATCGCGCCCACGAGCGCCACGTCGGCACGTCCGCTGCGCAGGTCGTCCATCGCCGCGCGCAGCGCCGAAATTCCCGAAAGCGACCCGCCGTCCAGCGCGGTGGCGCCGCCGGAGAACGAGCATTCCCCCGCGATCCAGGCGGCGATGCGGTGGCCTGAGCCGGAGAGGAAACTCGCCGCGTCCGGCGCGGGAAGCGACTCCACCAGGCTGGCGCGCACCGCGTCGAGCGCCTCGCCGGGCGCGTTGTGGAAGAACCTCTGGATTATCTCCATCGTCTGGTCTATGAAGAACGTGTGCTCCAGCCAGTTTACGGTCGAGGCGTTGAACGGTGGCGCGTACCCCAGGCGCACCGTGCCGCGCGCCGGCTCCGGCGCGTGAGGGCGCATCCCGGCATCGGCGAGCGCGTCGAACGCCATCTGCACGGCGAAGTACAGGTCCTGGTTCTCGCCGGCGTTGATCTGGCGCGGAAACGTAAGCTCCCTCGGCACGCACGAGTAGAGTCTGCCAAGCAGTCCGCCGTGCGTGGGATATGGACGGTCGAAGATGTTGCGCTGGCCTGCGATGAGCGCCGTGTCGTCGCCAAGCGGCAGGATGCCGCTCTGCCTGTGCATGATGAGCCGCCAGAACGCGCTCGGATTCGGGGCGCTGGCGAAACGGCATGACACGCCAACTATGGCTATAGGTGCTATCTCCACGGTCCTTAGTATAGCAAAAATCACTTCAGCGCGCGAAGAGCCTCCGCAAGCGCCTCGTTGAATGCCGCGGAAAAGGCGGCCGAGTAGTCGCCAGCAGCCGCATCGGCCTCAGCGGCACCGTCTCCTGACAGCGCCACGGCGCGCGGACCGCGCCCGGTCTTCAACACATCCACGCTCACCGCGGCACGCGCCTTCCGCGCGCCCGACTCGCGGCAGTCGAGCGAAAGGTCCGTCACCAGAACCTCGACAGCGGCATCAGCGTTCGCCACGCTAGACGGCGAGACGACGTGGCCAAAACGTCCGTCCTTCGCGAGCTGCGTCCTCACAGGCTCTCGCAGAAGCGCCGCCGGAGTAGCCGCAAACTCGTTGTACGCGTCAAACGCAACCGAACCGTCCGAACGGCGCACCACGAACGAAGCCCTGTCAAAGGGCGCGTTCACGGCAATCGTGCCGACCCGCGTCGCCACGAACGCCGAACCGCCCCCCTCTCCCGCAGTCTTGGCCTCCGCGCCAGAGTCGCGCGGCTCGACCGTCCACGACTTCGGCGTCGGCTTGCCGGACGTGAAGCAGCCCGCGCACAGAGCAAGCGCAAGGACCAGAGGCGCAAGCCTCATCGCCCGACCCCCAGTCTTTCGGCGCAGCGCTCCGGCAAACCTGCGGCGCGGCAACGCTCCTGCGCCGCGGCAACGTCGTACTCGAGACGGCGGAACCTGATCTGGCGCGCATCCATGTCGTATATGACGTAGGACGCGCGCGGATCGCCGTCGCGCGGCTGGCCGACGGACCCGACGTTGATGAACAGTTTCTGCCCAAGCTCTATCGTGAAGTCGCACGGCTCGTAGTGGACCACCCCGCCCGACATTAAGGAATAGATGATCGGCACGTGGGTGTGGCCGTGGAAGCAAAGGGGCGTTCGCTGATAGTTGAAGTTGGCCTTAGCCTGCTGATTGTCGAACACGTACCCCCAGCGGTCCGGCATGTCGAGGGTCGAATGGACGAGCATGAAGCCCATGATCGGCTTCTGGAGCGGAAGGTCGTGAAGCCACTGCAAGTCTTCCTCCGACAGCTGGCTGCGCGTCCACTCCACCACCTGCGCCGCCGCTGGATGGAAGTCTGCCAGAGAAGTATCCAGGTAGGACACGTAGTGGTCGTGGTTGCCGCGCACCACAGGACAGTTCAGCTCGCGGACAACGCGGATGCATTCAGCCGGAGCCGCGTTGTATCCCACCACGTCCCCAACCGAGACGAAGTTCGTTACGCCCTGTGAACGCGCATCATCCAGAACGACGTTCAGCGCGTCGATGTTCGCGTGGATGTCACCAAGTATGGCATAGACCCGTCCCATCGGCACCTCTTCCTGCGTCCTCAGCGTTTCAGCACGACCGCAGCCGCCAGCTGAAGATCCTCCACCGTCGTGATTTTCAGGTTCGGAACGTTCGTCTCGTAGATCTTCACCGGCTCGCCGAGAAGCTCCACCGCCGAGGCATCGTCCGTAACCTCCACCTTGGCCTTCTCGGCCTCCGCATATGCGCGGCGGATGAGCTGCGCATTGAACGCCTGCGGCGTCTGCACCGCCCAAAGTTTCGAGCGGTCCTCCGTGCGCGTCACGGTCGTGCCCTTCTCCACGAGCTTCACCGTGTCCCAGATGTGGCATCCCACCGCCGCGGCGCCACAGCGCTTCGCAAGCTTAACCGTCTCGGAGATCGTAGCCGGCGTCACGCACGGGCGCGCGCCGTCGTGCACCACGACGATGCGCGTGTCGCTATCGACCTCCTTGAGGCCGTTCATCACGGAATTCTGACGCTTCTGCCCTCCAGCCACCACGGTGCGGACCTTTGAGATCCCGAACATCCGCACCACGGCCTTCGCCCCGGGAATCTGGTCCTTGCGCACCACCAGGACTATCTGATCGACGTCCGTGCAACCTTCAAACGCGAGCAGGCTCCACGCCAACACCGGCTTAGGCCCCAGGTTCAAAAAGGCCTTGTCGGTTCCTGCTCCCATCCGGTCGCTCTTGCCAGCCGCAACTATAATAGCCGTTACCATTTTTCTGTCTGCTCGCTTTCTGTATAGATGTAAATAGATATGAATGGACTTGGCGTCAAGTATAGCAAAAGACTGGCGGAGTGTCCAACAGTTCCGCGAAGTTTTCAGCCGCGTGCGCCAATGGCCGCCGCGAGGTCGCATATCTCGTCCACCGCAGGGTCGTCAGTCAGCTCGTGCAGGAACGTGCGGCGGAACGCCAGATGCCCGCGTTCGGCGCAGAGGCGGCGGCTCGTGGCGTAGCGGAGGCCACACACCATCCACCCCACCTGGATCAGCACGAAGTCCGCAAGCGTCTTGATGTCCTGGTAGTCCACTGGGCGGCTCGCGCGGATCGCATCCAGCACGGCGGGGCTTGGCCGTGCCGTCGTGGGCAGGTTCCAGAACGCCTTGCAGTTCGTCCGCCAATCAGTCGTGGCGATCTGATGCTCCAGCACGCGGAAAATGTCCAGCTTGTCCGCGTCGCGCACGGTGTGAACCGCCGCCTCGGTGAGCGGATCTAGGCCGTCAGGCACGTCGCGGCGGTTGTGGACTAGCACCGCCGTCAAGATCGCCTCGCGCTGCGGGTCGCCGTCCAGCCACCCCTTCTCCACCACGATGTCGTGCGAGAA
>CAMPAF010000245.1 GCA_946631535.1 uncultured Verrucomicrobiota bacterium | reverse complement strand
CGGCCCAGAACGGACGGAGATGGAGCGTCTTCTGGTGCGGTCCGTTCCCCTCTGGGATCTTCTTGCGCCCGTAGGGATCGCGCCGCCCGTCGGCGATGAAGTATGCGCGCGGGATGCGGTTGGTTGAGGCGAAGTCCACGGATAGCGGAATGTCCATGTTCCAGTAGTTCGCGCCTGCGGTGCCGAGCGAGACGTTCTTGCCCGTCCAGAGTACGCGCACCTTCTCCGGTTCCTCGCCCCACATCGACACGACCGTGCGCGGCGCGCGCGCGGCGAGTTCGCGGATGGCAGCATCGGGACGCCACGTGGAGAGTTCGAACGGCAAAGGCGGAGTCTCGGGCTTGCCCGGCAACGGCGCGGCGAGCCCCGCCGCGCGCAGGTAGGTGGCCATGCCGCCAAGACCGAAGAGGTAGTCGTAGTCGCGGCTGTGCGCGCCGACGAGGCGTCCGGACGGCGAGAAAGACGATGCGGCCACGTCGCTCCAGAAGAGGCGCAGCAGCCGGTCGGCGCGGTCGATCACGCCCTTGTCGCGCGCGAACTGGCGCAGGCGGTGGAGGCAGTTGAGGTCGACTGCCGTGTAGGTGGGGCTGCAATACTCGCACACGCCGCATATCGCCGTGTTGAGGATGAACTCGTCGAGGCGCTTCACGCCCGCATCCAGGACGTCTGCCCGGCCGTACGCCTCGCCGAGCAGCACGAGATTGACGGCGTTCATGAGCGCTATGTTCGTATAGGAACTGCGCACGCGATGGCTGATGCTGCCCTCGATGGCGAGTTCGCAGAGACGGTCGAACTTCGCACGCTGGGCGGCCGTGAGCCGATCCCGGTAGTCGCGCGCGATGAGCGAACCTTCCTGCATGCAGAAGTCGACGGCGTTGTAGTCCATCACGAAACCGTCGCGCGCGTACCAGCGGAAGTTGCCGTACGAACGCGAGTCGGGGTTGCGGTCCTGCAGCTCTGCGGCCACGTCGAAGAGCACGTCCAGCTTCTCCAGTCCTACGTTCGCGCGCAGGATGTTGTAGGCTCCCGCGAAGAGGCCAACGCTCGAAAGCGAGCGGTCGCGCCGCTCGGCCTGTCGCACAAGGCCGCGGAGCGTTCCGTCGGCGCGGGCGCGCACGGGATCTGGCGATGGCCGCGCAGCGGACAACGCGATGGGAAGCGCGAGGATGGCAGGGATTAGTATTTTATGGTTCATAGCTTTGTCAGTTAAGGCAGTCCCAGGTGATCGGCGGCTTGCGCACGAGAGGCGCAGACGAGCCGGGCGCGGCGGCAACCGGGCCGTCCGGCTGCTTCTTTCCGTTGAGCGTGACGTTTTTGTAGGTCAAGCCGTCAATGCCGATCGTGACCACGGGCACGTCCTTCTCGATCGTTGCCTTGAAGTTCTCAAGCGTCACCCTCCCGATCGGCTGCCGCGCCGTGCTCTTGAAACGGAGCGGCTTTCCGCTCGACACGTCGAAGTTTCTAAAGGTGATGTCCGATATCCGGCGTACGCGGATGCCGTCGTCCACGAGGATCTGCACCGCGTGGTTGCCCTGGGACCCGGTGAAGTTCTCAAACGTGATGTCGTGCGCGTCGAGGAATCCCTCGTCGATGTCCTTCAGGCAGTAGAGGTGGTTGCCGAAGTAGATGCCGTTGTTGCGGCCCTCGAGCCGGATGTCCTTGAAGAGCACGTTGCGGATAGTGTCGTCAGAGGGACAACCGATGCGAATCGCCTGGCAGGCGCTGTTGAGGACGCAATTGGAGACGATCACGTCCTCGCAGACGATTTCGCACACTGGCTCCTTCCGCGAGCGGATCGCGCGCAGGGCGAAGCAGTCGTCACCGTTGCTGAAGGACGAGTTGCCGATGCGCACGCGGCGGCAGCCGTCGAGATCGATGCCGTCGCCGTTCGTGATGCGCTGGTCGCCCATGACGACGATCCGGTCCATCGTCACGTCCTCGCATTCGCGCAGGTACATCGTGAACGCCGCCGAATCCTTGAACACGGGCCCCGCGATCCGCACGTTGCGGCAGCGGGCGAACTGCACGAGGCGCGGACGCGGCCCCGGCGGGATGCGCCAGAACTTCGGGTTGTTCCGTACCCACTTGGACGTGTCGTAGAACTTCGGCCCGTTGCCGTCGATCGTCCCCTCGCCCGTGATCGCAATGTCCTCCGCATCCCACGCCGTCACGAGCGCCTTCGCGGAGAACTCCGGCGTAATCGGACAGACGTCCTCGGGCATGTCGTCGTAGTCCTCCTGCCGCGCGCTGCCGCTGATCACCGCGCCCTTCTCGAGGTGAAGCTCCACGTGGCTGCGGAGGCGGATCGAACCCGTCTCATGCACGCCCGGCGGGATCGTCACGCGTCCGCCGCCCGCCGCCGCCACGCGGTCGATCTCCGCCTGGATCCAGCCGCGGTCGGCGTCCGCCGCGCGCGGAACCGTGTTGCGCGTGCGCGTGGCGGGGAGCGAAAACTGCAAATCGCCCTGCCAGTGGCCGTAGTTCTCCGGCGGCATGTCGGACTCCTCGTGCAGGAACCGATTAGGCCCGAACGCGCGCTTTCCGCCGGGCGCGATCTCCGTGCGGTACTCGAAACCGACGTCCGCCGTGCCGAACTCGTGGTCGTAGCGTACACGGAAACGGCGCAAAACGTTCGTGTCGCCGCCGGACGCAGCTTCCATCAACCTCTTCGGCATCCGCACCGTCAGGTTCGCCGTCGGGCCGAACGCCGACACGTACACCGCACGCCCGCGATCCTCCGAGCAGCGCACGTCCGCCTCCTTGTGCCGACGCGGCGCGCGGTCGCCGCACGAATACCAACCCGGCTTGTCGGCCTTGTCTGCTAGGGACAACCTCTTCCCCGATGTCGGAAAATTCGTCACGCTCGCGCGTCCCGCGCGGATCGCCGCGTAGCCGGGCCGCAGGTCGCCGTACTCGCAGACGGGTCCCTCGAAGCCGACGACTTTCAGCAACGGATCGTTGTTCTCCACCGTCGCCCGCCATTCGGTGCCATCGGGACGGGAACGTTCCTCCAGCACCACCTTCACGCGCCAGACGGCCCCGCCGTCGGTGAGCGTCTCGTACACGTAGCGCTTCACGCCGCCGGCGAGTTCCTCCACCTTCGGGTACTGACGCGCGCCCGGAACCTTGAACGGCGCGGGCGGACACGGTTTCTCGGCCTTGCGGAGGATACCGTAGTTCGTGCGGGGGTCGCGCACGCGCTCCCACTCGCCGTTGGCGATCTGTTGCAGGGTAATATGCCATTCGGGCAGATCGCGCGGAATACACGTCCACTTCACGTTGTCGAACGTGATGTCCTTGCCGTTGTCAAAGAGGACGCCCGTCTCGGCCGTGAGCGCACCGCGCGGCTTCTCGATCGCGAACTCCACGTTCGAGAAGCGCCAGTTGGACACGTTGTCCTGCGGACGGAACTTGAAGATGGGCGCCATCTGCGAGACGAAGCGGCAGTTCGAGAACGAGACGTTCTTCATGTGCGCCACGCGCTCGCCCGCCGCCACGGAGATGACGATCGGCGCGCAGTGGCTCGTGAGCTGGACGTTGTCGAAGCGGAAGTTCTCCACCGCGAACGGCACGGTCGGGAAGTCGGGCACGGGAATGCCGTTCCCGCGCGGCGGGTCGCGCGTGTACTCCGAGTCGAACATCTTCGGCACGGAGAAGAGGATGCCGCGCCGCGTGTACGGGCAGACGATGTTGGAGAAGAGGCAGTCCTTCACCGGCGCGTCGCCGGTCCAGCCGATGCGGATCGCGCCCTGGTTGGAGCGCACGGAGCAGTTGGCGATGGTCACGCGCTCGCACGGACGCGGCGCGCGCATCTGCTCCTGGTGGGAGCGGATGATGATCGCGTCGTCCTGCGTGTCGAGAATGCAGTCGCTCACCGTCACGTCACGGCAGCCGCCGAAATGAAGACCGTCCCCGTTGGGGCGCTCGCGGTCGCAGTGGACGGAGATTCCGCTGATCTGCACGGTGTCGCAGTCGAGGAACCACGTGGCCCAGCCCGTGGGGTCGACGAGGCGGAAGTCGCGCAGTCGCACGTCGCGGCAGCCCGCGAACATCATGCATCGGCCGGTGATGTTCGTGTCGCTCACGCGCGTCCACACGCCGTTGACACGCCGGTGGAAGGTCTCGGACTTGGCGTTGCCGTCGATCGTGCCGCCGCCCGTCACCGCCACGTTCGTCTGCCCCGCGGCGTAGAACATCGCGCGGGCGTTCCAGCGTATCGGACGGTCCCGCCGCCACACGTCCGTCGGCGGGAAGAGCGGATACTTCAGCGGATCGTCGCCGCCCTTCAGCGTGGCGCCGCGGTCCACCTTCAGCTCCACGTTGCTCTTGAGATGGAGCGTATAGGTGCGGTACACGCCGCCGCCGGGCACGAGCGCCGTGCCGCCGCCGTCCGCGGCCGCGCGGTCGATCGCCTTCTGGATGGCGGCGGTGGAGTCCGTAGCGCCGTCCGCCTTCGCGCCAAACGAGGTGACGTCATGGACAGCCGCGCTCACGACGGATGCGCTCAACGCGACAACAAGCAGAATCTTGTTCATTTGCGGCCTTCCTATCTAGTTTTACTCGGCGGAAACATATCATTTCCAGCCTTTGTTGTAAAGGCGCAATGTCGACAACGGCTTTTGAGGGGCACATCTGCGTAATTCACCGCCGAGCCTTCTGATGATTGGAAACAACTATTTGAAA
>CAMPAF010000244.1 GCA_946631535.1 uncultured Verrucomicrobiota bacterium | reverse complement strand
CGGTTGTGATGGCGCAATCATATCAAAAATCCATCGAAGACGATATGCAGAAGACGAAAAAAGCGCGGGCGAGTTAGCCCGCGCATCTCTCTCAAAGTTGTTTTTACCAGTTGTTCTGGTTGTTTCCGATCTCAAAACGCATGGGTGAGAAACGCAGATGCGCCCGCAAAACAGAAGATTCAATCTCCACCCTTGCGTGCAAATCTGTTTTTTGGCATAATGGGCACGCTTCAACATCCAGAGGAGAACCTGCAATGGCAAGAACGCGTATGTTTTTTGTGACGGTGTTTGTCGTAGGCGCGGTGTGGACATGCGGCGCCGTCGATGGCACGATGTGGCTGGGGGCGCCCGCCCCGACATCGGAGATGCGCTACCAGGACAGGCAGTACTGGATCGACTCGCAGGTGGCCGGCGAGGGGGGCGTCGCCTCTTTCTCGGCGAAGAACTTCTGCAATATCAAGTTCCCTTCTGGCTTGACGCTCGGCGGCATCGACTTCATGGACGGCTATCAAGCGAACGAGTCCGTTGCGTTCGGAGGGGCGGACGTCACGATGTCCGGTGACGCGTTCGTGCGCACGTCCAATACGGAAACGGGAATCCGGCTCGGCGTGTCGCTGATGGGCTCGGCGGGCGACACGCTCACCACGAAGGGGGCAGGACGCCTCCGGCTGTTCAAGAACTTCTCCGGCTTCGGGCGCGTGCGCGTGGCGGACGGCACGCTGGAGCAGACCGAGGCCGTGTCCGGACGTGTCTTCGGCGATGGCACCGTGGGCGCGTTCGAGATCGCGGGCGGCATTGCGCGCTACAACCCCTCGGCGTCCGGGACCGCCGTGTCCCTGCCGGGCACGCTCGTGGCTGGACGCGGCGCCGGCGTGCTGCAGCTCAACAACGGCGTCACAATGACGGCGGCCGGCCTCGCGTCCGAGCCCGGCGGCGCTCTGGTGGTGACCGGCGGGGCGGGCATGTCGGGAATCGGCGCGACCGAGAAGCTGCTCTTCACCGCGCCGCCCGCGCTCGTGAACGGGATCCTGGATCCGCGCGTCGTCACGCGCGACCTCGCCGTCACCGGCGGACCGTTCTCCTTCCTCTCCTACACGGCGGCGGACGGCATCGCGCCCTATCCCGAATCGGCGCTCGTGGACCTCGCCTCGGCCGGCAGCGCGGACGTCGCCGTTGCCAACCCCGCGTCGATGGGCGCGGACGTGGCGGTGGACGCCGACCGGCAGGTGGCGGCGCTGGTGGTGAACGAGCGCGCGAACCTCAAGATCGCCAGCGGCGCGACCCTCACGGTGGGCGACGGCGTGCATCCGGCGGGCGTGATCTTCCGCGAACAGACCGATGCCAACAGCACCTATTCGCAGTTCAACTTCGACGGCACGCTTGACTTCGGGACGTCCCACGGCGTGATCTGGAAGGGCACGCCGGATGTTGCCGCCGGGCGCGGACTCGACGTGCGCGGCAAGATCGCCGGCAGCGCGGGCGTCACCTTCGCGTCGCGGCCGATGGACGGCAGCAAGACCACGCTCTACCGCTTCTACGACGGTTGTTGCGGCTGGACGGGCCCCACCTACATCCACAACGCGCGGGCTTGGCTACACGCCACGAACGGACTCCCCCTCGGCGGCGACGTGTACATTTGCGGCGGCGCCCGGGGGAACGCGGCGGGGCTCTTCATCGAAGTGGGCGGCACATACAGCCAGAATTTCCATCTGGCCGGCGTCAATGCGACGGACGGACATCACGGCCTCACGGGAGATACCACAGGTGCGATCACCTTGTCCGGCACAGTGACGGTCGACGACGCGCTGACGGTGGGCGCCAAAGGCCCGCTGACGTTTGCGGGGCCGCTGGTTGGCGCCGGCGACATCTCGTTCGGCGACCGCGGACAGGCGGTGACGTACGTCCTCGCCGGATCCACCGCAGGCTATTCCGGCAAGGTCGCGGTCACGAGCAGCCGGGCCACGCTTGCCGTGGAGCCCTCCAGCGCGCTGCCCACGAACACGCTGACCGTCAGCGCCGGCGTGGTGCATCTCCACGACCGGACAGGCGACGTCGTGTCCACGCCGCTGGCGGGCACGGCGAACGGCACGCTCAGAATCGACCAGAGCAGCCTGACGCTCCAGGGACCGCAGGACTTCCCGGGCACGCTCGCAGTCGATGTCAACAGCAGTCCCCGGGAGTGTTCGTCCGTGGGCATCGCCGGCGCGGTGCGCGTGGGCAGCCTTTCGGGCGTGAACGGCGGCGGGAAGGGCGTCATCGCGGGCGCGAGCGCGGACGCCGAACTCGCCGTCGGCTTGTCGGGGAAGGACTTCCAGGTGCGTCCGGTGCTCGCCGACGGCGCGGGGCGGCTCTCGTTCGTCAAGGAAGGGGGCGGCACGGCGGCGATCGTCTCCACCAACGCCTACACCGGCCGGACGGTCGTGCGGGGCGGCACGCTGCGGTTGCGGGGCAGCATCTTCGAGTCGCCGTCGCTCTCGTGGTGGCTCGACGCCTCGCGTCCCGAGACCGTGCTGTGCGACGCGAACGGCGGGGTGACGAACTGGCAGTCGCTGGTGAACGGCGTGTCCTTCGTTCCCGTGAACAGCAATGCGCGCCCCACGCGGTCCACGCTCGAGAACGGCATGGGCGTGGTGAACTTCGGCGCGGACGCCCACTGCGGCCTGGCGACCCCCACCAACGTCACGCAGCGCACGGTGTTCGTGGTCTACCGCTGGGCGGGACCCGTCTCCGGAGTCGAGTTCTTCTGCCTCTTCGGGAGATGCAATACCGACACCGGCATCCGCGCCAACGCTTCGGGTTCCTTGGAGCGCAACATCTCAACCTCGAAGTTCAACACCATGGGGTACGTCTACCAGGACGGCGTGAAGAAAACGTCGAATTTTATGGCCACGACGCAAGGCATGAGCGTCCTCACGCTGCAGAAGGACATCGAATACTACAAGGGCGAGAGCGCCGCGTACGCGACGGTGCCGGCGGCGTTCCGGGCGGAAGTTGGCGGCTACAACAACAACGACGGGCGTCGCTGGGTGGGCGACATCGCCGAGGCGATCGCGTTCGACCGTCTGCTCACCGACGGCGAGCGGCAGGCGGTGGAGAACTACCTCACGGAGAAGTGGCGGGGCGCAGCGGCGCATGCGAGCGTTGCGCACGAGGAGACGCTTTCACCGCTGACCGACCTGACGCTGGAATACGGCGGCGCCCTCGACCTCGCGGGCGCGGACCAGACTGTGGCGTCGCTTTCCGGCTGCGGCACGGTGATGAACAGCTCCACGAACCCCGCCACGCTTCGGGTGACCGGGGCGTGCGACTTCGCGGGCGAGCTGTCGGGGCGGACGCGGCTCGTTGCGGCCGGAGACGGGGCGAAGGACTTCGACGTGGCGGTGGCCGACGGCGCCCGGCTCGTCCTCGCCGGCGGCACGGCGCGGATCGTCGCCTATACGAACACGCCGCCGACGGCGAGCCTCGCGTACTGGCTGGACGCGAGCGACGAGTCCTCCGTGGCGTGCGACGCGAACGGCATGGTGACCAACTGGACCAGCAAGGCCGGCGTGATTCCCGCCTTCAGCTGGGCGTCGTCGGGGCTGAGCGGCAGGCTCAGCGGGAGTACGGGTCCGAAGGCCTACACGTCTGCGGCCGACGGCATCAACGGCCTGCGCACGGTGCATTTCAAAGAAGGCACCAAAGAGCAGCTGATCAGTCGCGGCGCAACGTCCGTGCGTACGATCTTCCTGGTGGCCGCGAACGACGGCACCTCCACCCTTGGCGCGGGCGGCTACTGGGGCAAGGCGAATCTCGACCGCGGCATCCGGTGCGGTTCGGGTGCCACAGCCACTTTCAACGCGCTGGGGCGCGTCACCTACTACCTTCAACAGGACACGGTGCGGCTCAACGGCGTGAGGCGGAACATGTTCGAGAATGTGCAGCCCCGCACGGCGCCGTTCTGCTTCATGGTGCGGCTGGACGACGCCGCGCACCCGGAGGACGAGCTGCATTATGGCAGTACAACGCAATATATCTTCAGGAAACCCGACGCCCTGGGCGTCTACACCGGCAACGGTAGCACCAATTTCCGCGCAGCGGAGGTGCTGGCCTACACGAACGCGCTCTCGGACGCGGAGGTCCAGCAGGTGGAGACGTACCTGATGAACAAGTGGGCGATTGCGGGGCATGTCGCGGAACCGGGGGCGTCTTCGCCGTTTACCGGCACCGGCTCGCTTGAGATCGAAGGTCGCGTCACGCTCGCGGGCGGCCTCGACCTGGGCGAAAGCGGCACGCTGGTGGTGCATGTGGATGCGAATGGCGAGGTGGAGACCGTCACGGTGGACGGCGACCTGCGCATCGGCGCGGGCGTGACGCTGGTGGTGGACGGCTACGACCGCGCCGTCCCGGCCACGCGCCATACGGTGGTGTCCGTGACCGGCGACGCCGCCGGCGACTTCGCGGGCCACAACGTGACCCATCCCGGCTGGAAGCTGTGGCGCGCCGGCGACAGCTGGTATCTCGTCAAGGCGACCGGCACCACCGTGATCTTCCGATAGGTTCTAATTTGGGAATTGGCGGCGCCGGAGGCGCGCGTGCGCGTGGAGCTCGACCGTGCGATGCCGTTCCAGGTGATTTGGTACGTGTATTCCAGCAGGGCGGATTCCGAGTGCTTTGCGGGCGCATCTGCGTTTTTCACCCATGCGTTTTGAGATTGGAAACAACCAGAAC
>CAMPAF010000243.1 GCA_946631535.1 uncultured Verrucomicrobiota bacterium | reverse complement strand
TTCGCGATCGAGCGCGAGGGCGGCGACAACCGCGTCGGCGACATCGCGCTCGCCGCGAAGCGGCTGCTGAAGGGTTGAAATGTATTGGGTGGGAGGACAGAAGACAAAGGACAGAGGATGGATCCGCTGTCCTTTGTCCTCTGTCTTCTGTCCTAAATCCTCTGTCCTCCGTCCTTTGTCCTCTGTCCTAAGGAAAACAAAATGAAAATCCAAGGCAAATCCTCTCTCAAGATCGCAGTCGCGGCGGCCGCGCTGTGCGTCGGCACCCTCGGCGCCGCCACGATCTACGTGGACGCTGACAAAGGCGACGACGGCAACTCCGGCGAGACGGCGCTGCTGGCGAAGAAGACGCTCCAGGCCGCCGTCGACGCCGCGCAGACGGACGACACGGTGATCGCCCTCCCCGGCAACTACGACAAGGGATTCGCGGTCGAGGGCAACTACACGAACCGCGTGCTGATCACCAAGCGGATCACGCTCAAGTCCAAGGAGAAGTGGGGGGCGCACATCGTGGGCGCGCACGACACGGTGAGCGGCAACGCGGTGCCGTGGGGACCCACGGCGATACGGTGCGTCGGCATCAAGAACGCCAACAACGTGCGCATCGAGGGCTTCACGATCCGCGGCGGCGCGTGCCACGAGAACCTCGACGGCATCAACGGCTCCGGCGGCGGCGTGATGCAGCTGGGCGGCGTCTCATCCTACTACGTGGTGGACTGCGTGATCTCGAACTGCGTGGCGACGCGCGGCGCGGCGATGCGCAACGGCACGGCCATCCGCTGCCTCATGACCGAGAACGTCTCCAACGGCAACGGCGGCGCGGCGCGCGAGTCAAACTGCTACAGCTGCATCATGGCGCACAACAAATGCCAGTCCGGCATGATGCAGGGCGGCCGGTGCGTGAACTGCACGCTGGTCGATACGGACTCCTCAATTTCTTGCCAGAGCGTGTTCGTCAACTCGCTCCTGATGTGCGCGGGCTCCATGTCGTTGACCGGCGCTTCGGCCATCTCGGCAATCACGAACTGCGTGACCGGCCCGCTCGTCAACGGCAGCGGCGCCGCGTTGGCGAACAACGTCCACGAGACTATCGAGACGGAGGATTTCCAGTGCGTCGCGCCGCTCTTCGACGACTTCCGGCTGATCGAGGGCTGCGCGGCGGCGACGCAGGGCAACGGCGCGCTGCAGGATCTGTTCTCCATTCCCGAGGCCGACCGACACAAGGACTTCTTCGGCAATCCCGTCCCGACGAGCGGTTCCATCTGCGCGGGCGCGATCCAGCAGACGGTGCCTGTGGCGGGTGGCGGCATCCGGTTCTCCTTCGGCCACAACAAGGGCATCCGATTCTCCTTCGGCGGGCGCGATTGCCTGCGCTACGCCTTCAACCTCTATGCGTTCGCCGAGATCTACCCCACGCAGTGGCAGTTCAAGGTCTCCCATCTGGACGGAACCAAGTTCTTCTGCTTCGAGGCGAACCAGCACGGCGGACGGTTCTATCCCGGCATGGACGACGTCACGTGGCTGATGCCGCCGCCGGCGGGGATCGTGGCGACGAACACGCTCGTGTGGGCGACGGGCGGCGAACTGTACGTGAACCCCGGCAGTGAATATTCCGACGACAACGACGGCTTCACGCCCGCGACGGCAAAGAAGACCCTCCAGGCGGCCGTCGATGCCGCGACGAACGGCTACTACACCATCGTCCATGCGGCGGAGGGCGTCTATGACGAAGGCGGCTCGTTCGACGCGAGCGCGTCCAACCGCGTGACCATCACAAACGCCAAACGCATCATCCTGAAAGGCGCCGGAGCGGGGAGGAGCGTCATCAAGGGGCTGGCTGACACGACGAGCGGCGAGGCGGATGGACGCGGGGACTGCGCCATGCGGTGCGTCTGCCTCAACAACGCCAACTATGCCGTCGTGCAGGGTTTTACGCTGACGGACGGCCATGCGCGGACTGGAAACGACGCGGGTAACGCCCAGAACATGGGCGGGTGCGTCTGGGCATACGAAAACATAAACGGCCAGGTGCTCGACTGCGTGATCACGAACGGTTGCGCGGCGCGTGGCGCGGCGGTGTGGCGCGGGCGCGTCCAGCGGTGCGTCATCACGGGCAACCGCGACATCTCGGGCGGCATGCGCTATTCGGATGTGCGCAGCTCGTTCGTGATTCGCAACCCGGATTGCGGCGGGAACGCAATCCTCGGCCACGGCAGCGTGGTGCGGCAGTGTACGGTAGTGGGAACAAACAAGAACGAGACTGCCATCAGCGGCAATCAGGTGCCGGTTACGAACACGGTGGTCTATCTGTGCAGTGGCACCACGAGAGATAACACGTCCGGCGGCACCTACGTGTGGGAAGTGTTGAACGCCAACGGCGGGTCGATACATGCCAACCCGCTTTTCGTGGACGCGGCGAACGACGACTACCGCGTGCTTTCCTGCTCGCCGGCGGTGGGCGGCGGCGTGTTGCCGGACAACTACTATGCGACGTACTGCTCCGGTTTCGGCAACACCCCGATCCAGTTCGTGAACGGGCTTCCGACGTCCGGCGCATTCCAGACGCCCGTCCAGGCGCTGACGGTGTCCACTTCGTCCGGAACGGTCGCGCCTTCGGGGACGATTCCGCTGGAGAAGGGCGAGAGCGTGACCGTGAGCCTGTCCGGATCGCCGCGCCACCACATCGGCTGGACGGTTGACGGCGAGACGGTGGAGACAACCGGCGACTACACGTTCACGGCATCCGCCGACGTTCCGGCGGGCGCGGTGGCGATCGCGCCGATCTTCGACACGAACTGGTACGTCAACGCCTCGGCGGACTACACGGACGCCAACGACGGCTGGACGCCGGAGACGGCGAAGCACACGCTCGCGGCCGCGATGGCGCACGCGATCGCCGGCGACGTGGTGCATGCCGCGCCCGGCGTCTATGACGAAGGGAGCATGCTGCACGACGCAAGCCGGTCCATCCGTTCGCGCGTGATCGTGCCGGCGGGCGTCTCGCTCATATCGGACGCCGGACCGGAGGTGACGTTCATCATGGGGCAGAAGGCGACCGAGCCGATGGACGAATACGGCGCGGGTGCGGACGCCATGCGTTGCGCGATGCTGTGGTCCGACTCGCTCCTGAAGGGATTCACGCTCACGGGCGGACGCACACGGT
The DNA here is from genome assembly GCA_946631535.1 of uncultured Verrucomicrobiota bacterium. Next base: position 1,580 of record CAMPAF010000243.1, on the reverse strand, counting down.
GCGACCGGGATGCGGCGGGCACGGGCTGGCTGTGGAACGAAGACAACGTGGCTTCGGCGGTGTACGCGCGGAACGAACGCACGTCCACGACGGTGGACTGCGTGATCTCCAACAACGTCACGGGGCGGAGCGCGGGCTACTGCGGCACCTACATCCGCTGCAAGTTCCTGGAGAACGTGGCCTACGCCAATTCGCCCGCCACGCGCAACTGCTACCTCTACAACTGCCTCGTCGACCACAACCGCGGCGAGAACGCCGTCCAGAACCACTACTACGCGAGCGGCTGCACGTTCGGCGCCGACAACATGAAGCTCGACGGGACGACCGAGACGTATTCCATGACGGGGCCGCTGGCCGGCGGCGCGATGTACAACTCGCTCTCGCTCGGACGCATCAACACGGACGTGCTGTCGTACAGCTGCGCGTTCGTCTCGAACAAGACGATGCCTTCCGACGTGCGGCGGACCAACTGCGTGGTGGCGACGGCGGCGGAGCTGGCTCTGGACGCGGACTACCGCCCCGTCTTCGGCAACAAGGCCATCGACGCGGGCTCGAACGAATGGATGACGGCCTCGGCGGCAATCGACCTCGGCGGCGGACAGCGCGTCTACAACGCCACGGTGGACTGCGGCGCATACGAGTTCGACTGGCGTCCGCGCTACTCGCGCGACCTCGCGCCGCGCTGGGTGACGGTGACGAACGCCTCGCCCGAGGTGGTCGAGAGCGACCGCGGCACGGTGCGCCTGACCGACGGCCGTCTAGACCTGGCGTGGGAGGACGGCGGCGCGAACACCACGAAGTACGAGTTCTCGGCCGAGGTGACTGGCACGGGAACCTTGACGGCGCTGCGCGATGGCGTGGCTTTTGCGGAACTGACGGCGGCAGATGGCGCGCAGAAGGTCAAGTTCTTGAGTCCGGCGGCCGTGACCGGCCTTGCGTTCCTCTACACGCCGGGCGCGAACGACAGCGGGTATGCCGAGCTGTTCGGATTCACGCATGGCAGCGGAACGATGATTATCATGAGATAAGGAAAAGTAAATGAAAACCACGAAAACTACTAAAAACATATCCCTGCAGGCCGTCGTGGCGGCCGCGCTGTGCGTCGGCATTTGCGCCCATGCCGATACCTTCACCGAAGAGCCGGACGCGTTTCTCGACTACATCGAGGCGACGGGCTCGCAGTACATCGACACGGACGTCAACGCCGAGACCGGCCTCAAGGCGCGTATCGACTTCTCGTGGGCAAGCGGGAACATCAGCGGCAACGACTGGTCGCTCCTCGACGCCGCGATAGACAATACCGTCTCGGACAAGCGCAATCGCTTCCTCATGTGCCACCTGTACGGCAGCGGCAAGCCGTTCTTCGGGTACGGCGTCAAGCAGCGCAAGAACCCCGATGGCTCGTTCCCATTCGTCGGCGGGCAGCGCTATGAGATCGTCACGGACATGTCCGACACCAATTCGCTCCAGCTCGTCCAGAACGGGAAGAACACCTTCAGCGCCACGGACCTGGAGACGTTCAAGACGAACGGCGTCGTCAACCTGAACCTCAGCCTCTATGTCTTCGCTTGCCACTTAAG
>CAMPAF010000242.1 GCA_946631535.1 uncultured Verrucomicrobiota bacterium | reverse complement strand
TGAACCGCATCTTCTACCATGGGTGCTGCTACTCGCCCGTGGAGGCGCCGTGGCCCGGCTGGTGCTTCTACGCGTCGCTGGAGATGAACCCGCGCAATCCGATCTGGCGCGACGTGGGGACGCTGAACGCGTACGTTACGCGGTGCCAGTCCATCTTTCAGGCCTGCGAGCCGGACAACGACCTGCTCGTCTACTGGCCGTTGCGCGACTACTGGTGGAATCCTGACGGGCTCGAACAGCGGATGAGCGTACATAATCGCGGGTGGTTCTACGGGCAGCCGATCGGTCCGCTCGCGAAAAAGCTGTACGACGAGGGCTATGCGTTCGACTACGTGTCGGACCGGATGCTGCAGAATGCCGCCGCGCTCGGCCTCAAGGACCGCTACGCCGCGCTCGCCGTGCCGCCGTGCAGGCACATGCCGGAGAAGACGAAGGCGGCGGTGGCCGCGCTGGGACTGCCTGGCACGTCGAAGGCGCGCCGCGAGCCATTCGCCGCCGCGGGACTGATGTTCACGCGCTACCGCAAGGGGGCGGACACGGTGTATTTCCTCGCAAACCAGACCGACAGGACCGTTTCGGGGACGTTCGCGCCGTCGTGCGCGCCTCGCGCCGCATGGCGCATGGACCCGCTTTCGGGCGCGATCGCGTCCGTGGCGGTGACGGACGGGAAGGTGGCGCTTGCGCTGGACGTGGGCCATTCGTGCTTCCTGTGGTGCTCGCCAGATGTGCCGCAAGGCTCTCCTGGCGCGCCACAGGGGAAGGTCTGGCTCGACCTGGGCGAGGTGGTCGGCAACGAATCGGTGCGCGTGACTGTCAATGGGAAATTTCTGGGAACGCTCATCATGCCGCCGTACAGGATCGAGGTCCCGGATAGCGTCCTGAAGGGACCGCAGGTGGAGGACAACGACATCAAGCTTGACGTGTGCGAACGGGGTGCGAACCGCATCCGCGAGCTGGACCGGAAGGGCGTGAAGTGGAAGTACTTCACCGACATCAACTTGGTGGACATCAACTACAAGAAGTTCGATGCCTCGTCATGGCCCGTCCAGGAGCATGGCGTGAAGGGGCCGGTGCGTCTCGTGCGCGGCGAATAACCTCAGTTCTTGCGCGTGTCGATGGCTGGGAGGTCGCCGTCGGGCTTCGCGAACGAGCAGGCTGAATCGAACGTGATGCCGGTGCAGTCGTCCATCATGACGGCGGGACGTTCCTCGCGGCCGCCGGCGAAGCGGGTGCGGACGTTCTCGAAGCGGATGCCGTCGGCATGGCGGAGGTAGAACGCGTATGCTGGCAGCATTGTGCCGAACATGCGGTTCTCGGGATACCCGCGCTCGTTCTCCTTGACGGGCGCGCGCACGTCGCCGACGGTGCCGCCGGCCTTTAGGACGAGGTCGATGTTGCGCAGCACGATCCCGTTGGGGCGCAGGCCTGGCACGCCGGTGACGGACGAGGCGATGAAGCTCGCGGAGGTGCCGGAGACGTTCTCGATCACGCAGTTGCGGAGGACGCTGGGGGAGTCGGGCTTCGTGCGACGGCGGCCGAGGCGGACGAAGATGGGCGTCTGGACGCCTCCGGTCAGCTTGATGTCGGAGACGTGGATGTTCTCGAGGATGCCGCCGTCCACCATCTCGAGCGCGACGCCGGAGATTCCGGTGATGGGGTCGGTGACGCCGGGCAGGCCCTTTGCGCGCTTGTCCCAGGAGCTGCGGGAATGCCAGTTGCGGAGATGGGACTCTGCGCAGGGACGGAGGACGCAGTGGTGGACGAAGCAGTTGCGGAAGCCGCCGCGTGAGGCGGTGCCGAACTTGATGAAGTTGCAGTTCGAGGCGAGCGTGCAGTTGCGCACCTCGACGTTCTCGCAGATGAAGTCCGGATTGTCGGACTTGGGGCAGATGGCGTCGTCGTCGGAGTCGATGGTGCAGTTCTCGATCAGCACGTTCTTCGCGTCGATGTCGATGCCGTCGTTGTTGAAGTTCGCGTGTGAGTAGATGGTGACGCCGCGCACGACGCAGTCCACGCACTCCTTGAGGTAGAACGTCCAGGAGGCGGGGGCCTTCATCGTGACGCCCTCGACGCGGACGTCGCGGCAGCGGAAGAAGAGGGCGTCCTTCCAGCGGTTGGGGGCGCCGTCCCTGACTGGCGCGGTCCAGCCGCGACCGTCGATGAGACCCTCGCCCTCTATCGCCACGCGCTTGGCGTCGACGGCGCCGACCACCGCGAAGAAGCCGCGCACGTAGTCGGCGGCGTTGGTGGAGCCGAGGAGGGTGGCGCCCTTCGAGAGGCGGAGCGTCACGTTGTCCTTCAGGCGGAGGCTGGCTGTCACGTAGGCGCCTGGCGGGACGACGAGCGTGCCTCCGCCGGAGGCGGAGAGGTCGTCGACTGCCTTCTGGAGCGCTGGCGTGGCCGGCGTTACGCCGTCGGCAGGCGCATATGCGGTGCGGTCCGCTGCCGCGGCCGGAAGGGCGAGCGCGAGGATGACCGCGAGGGAGAACGGTGCGTTTTTCATGGCGCTATCTTACCATTTTCACCCTGGGGTGTGTCAATGCCGCGAGTGTGGTAGAATAAAGGGGCATGCAGGAAACAGGCACAAGAAGAAATGTCATCGCGGATGCGCTGCGCGGCGTCGCCGGGCTGCTCGTGCCGCTCTTCCACATTTCCGAGCCGTACGGGTGGAACAGGGGCGACGTGCCTGCGGTGCCGCAGGTCTGCGGGCACGGGTATTTGTGCGTGGAGTTCTTCCTCCTCCTGATGGGCTACATGCTGGCGTACGCCTACGACCGCCGGTGGAAGGAGGGGATGGGCCTGCGGGACTTCTTCGGGCGTCGCCTGCTGCGTCTGCATCCGCTCGTCGTCTCCGGCACCCTGCTCGGACTGGTCGTGTTCTTCGCGCAGGGCATGGGGTGTCCGCTCTGGGACAAGGCGTTGCGGGCGTTCGGTCCGTGGGAGTTCGCTGGGCTGGTGGCGGCGGGCCTCTTGCTGCTGCCGTATCCGGGGTCCGGGTTCCTCGTGCCGTTCAACCCGTGCGCCTGGACGCTCTCCTACGAGTATCTTGCGAACATCCTCTACGCGCTCTTCGTGCGGCGGCTTGGGCGCGTTGCGCTTGCGGCGCTTTCCGTGGTCGCGGGCCTCTGGACGGCGTCGTACGCGCTACACGTGGACCTCAACGCGATATTCGGCACGTCAAGCGAGTTCCTCGCGCAGGTCGCCGCGCGGAAGAGGGACACGATCGAGATCGGGTGGAGCCTCGGTGCGCAGCACGTTTACGGGGCGTGCGTGCGGCTCTTCTTCCCGTTCCTGTTCGGGATGTTCCTGGCGAGGACCGGCTGGAAGATACGGATTCCGCGCGGCGGGCTGGCGATCTGCCTGGCGGTGTTCCTGCTCGTGCTGTTCGTGCCGATGCCGTTCGGAGGCATGTGCCAGAACGGCGCGTTCGAGCTCGTGGCGCTGATGGTGGTGTTCCCGCTTCTGCTGCTGGCGGGGGCGGGCACGGAGGTGACGCACGCGAGGACGGCGGCGGTGTGCGCGTTCCTTGCGGAGCTGTCATATCCTTTCTACATGTCGCATTATCCGTTCATGAAGATCCACAACTGGTGGGTGCGGACGTACTCCGCCGGCTTTTCGGCCGGCTTCTGCGTGGCGCTCGGCGTGTGCGAGTACCTCGCGCTCGCCGCGCTGGCCTACGTGATGATGCGCTTCTGGGACCGCCCTGTCAGGCGAATGATCTTGCTGGTCGCGTCACGAGTGCACCCCATCTCCTAGTGTCCGACATCGCTCCACCCATGCGCCATCCTGTGTGCAAAATTGTTTCTGCCATCCGTTTCCGCTTGCCAAGCAGGGGCAAAAAGAGTATAACATTACGGGAAAAAGCACAGAGCTAGGAGCAGACATGGCAAAGAACAGGTATCTGGACGAATTCATGAAGACCTTTCCGTACGAGGGTCTCACCTACGACGACGTGACTCTCGTCACGCAATACGCGGACTTTCTGCCTGACGACACTTCCCTCGAGACGCAGCTTACGAGCCGCCAGAAGATGAACATCCCGTTCATCTCGGCGGCGATGGACACCGTCACCGAGGCGCCGATGGCCGTCGCGATGGCGCTGGCGGGCGGCATCGGCGTGATCCACAAGAACCTTGAGAACGACGAGCAGGCCGCGCAGGTGGCCAAGGTGAAGAACTACCTCAACGGACTCATCGCGAAGCCCGTCTGCTTCCACGCGAACGACGACATCAGCTTTCTCCGCGCCGAGAAGAAGCGCATGGGTCTCAAGTTCAACGGCTTCCCCGTGCTGGACGACCAGGACCGTCTCGTGGGCATGATCACGAGCTCGGACATGCGCTACGCGCCGATGACGGCGGCGAAGCTCTCCGACGTGATGACGGCCACCACAATCACCGCCAAGCCGGGCACGACGCTCAAGAAGGCTTACGAGATCATGCGCGCCAACAAGATCGGCAAGCTGCCGCTCGTGGACAAGGCGGGGCGGCTCGTGGGGCTCTACTCCTTCACCGACGTGCAGCAAATCGTGGAGAACAAGGACTCCACCATCAACCGCGACGAGAAGTTCCGTCTGCGCGTCTCGGCGTCGGTCTCCGGCGGCACGGGCGACTACGTGCGCATGGAGAAGCTTGCAGACGCCGGCGTCGACGTGGTGGTGGTGGACTCCGCGCACGGCCACACGAAGGGCATCATGAACATGACCACGTGGATCACGAAGCACTATCCGAACGTGGACGTGATCGCGGGCAA
>CAMPAF010000241.1 GCA_946631535.1 uncultured Verrucomicrobiota bacterium | reverse complement strand
GCTACTTCTTCTCCACCGTCAGCCACGACATCCGCACGCCGCTGAACGCCATCATTGGATTTTCGGAGATGCTCAAGGCGGGCTTCAAGACCGAGGCAGAGCGCGAGCAGGCGCTTGACTCGATTCTCGTGAGCGGAAGGACGCTCCTGGGACTCATCAACGACGTGCTGGACCTGTCGAAGCTTGAATCCGGGAAGATGAGGATCGCCCTGGAGCCCACGGACTGCCCGCGTCTTCTGCACGGCGTCATGGACGCCTTCCGCATTTCGGGCAAGAAGCCGGGGCTGGACCTGCTCTGCGAAATCGGGGAGATGCCCGCGCTGATGCTCGACCCGCAGCGCCTGCGGCAGATCGTGTTCAACCTCGTCGGCAACGCCGTCAAGTTCACGGAGAGGGGCCATGTGACGCTGCGCGCCGGCTACGAGCGTCCGGCGGACGCCGAGACGGGCGTGTTCCGCCTGTCGGTCGAGGATACGGGCTGCGGCATCGCCGAAGAGGACCAGAAGCGCATCTGCTCGGCGTACGTGCAGGTGGGCGCAAAGCTCGCGCGCAACGGCGGCACGGGGCTTGGCCTCGCCATCTGCGCCCAGCTCGTGAAGGCCATGGGCGGCGAGCTGAAGGTGAAGTCCGAGCTCGGGAAGGGCTCCACCTTCGAGATCGAGATTCCCGACGTCCGGTCAACCGTCCTGCCGGAGGTCTCCGCGCCCGCCGTCCCTGATGGGGCCGTTCCCGCCGCGTCGTCGCGTCCGGTTCGCAGAATACTCCTCGTCGACGACTCGAAGATGAACCTCATGGTCCTCAAGGCTCTTCTGAAGAAAGTCGGCGACTACGAGACTACGATGGCGATGGACGGGCAGGAGGCCCTGAAGGCCCTAGAGGAGGCGGGCGCCAAGCCGTATGACCTTGTCCTCACGGACATGTGGATGCCGAACCTGGACGGCGAGGGGCTTGTGAAGGACATCCGCGCGAACGCGTCGCTCGCGGCGCTGCGCGTTCTCGTGGTGACGGCGGACGTGGAGATACGCGAAAAGGCCGCCGAGATGGGCTTTGACGGCATTCTCCTGAAGCCCGTCACGACCGCTGCGCTTGAACAGACCTTGTTGGGAAATGGGAGGAGCGCAACGTGAACAACGGGACAGTCAAGTCTTCAATGCGGCATCTTTCGCTCCTAGGCGCGTGGGCGCTCGCCTTCGGCTGCGCCGTGGGGTCAGACGCGTTCGTCATGCCCTGGAACGATTTCCTGCCAAAGGCCGGGCCTCTCGGCACGGTGATCGGCATCTTCATCGGCGGGCTTGTAATGACCGTCGTCGCGTGGAACTTCCATTACATGATCAACCGCCAGCCGGGGCCAGGCGGCACGTACGCATACGCGGCGGAGGCTTTTGGCCACGACCACGGCTTCCTCTGCGGCGTTTTCCTCGCATTTGCCTACTTGGCGATCGTCTGGCTGGACGTGACGGCGCTAGTGGTCGTAGCGCACTACACGCTGGGCGACACCTTCCGTTTCGGGTTCCGCTACACGATTCAAAAAAGCAACATCTATCTTGGCGACATCCTGCTTTCCGTCGCCGTCATCGCCGTAGCCTCCGCTATCTGCTGCCGCCGTCGCCTGTCGGGCGTCGTCCAGTCGGTTATGGCGGTCATCCTGGCCGCCGGGATACTCCTCTGCTTCGGGGCGGCGGCGGTCAACCACCACGGGGGGCTGGAGTCGATGCGCCCGTTTTTCGCCCCCGATCGCGGTTCAGGCCTTCTCCAGACCCTGAACATCCTCGCCATCGCGCCGTGGCTCTTCGTCGGCTTCGAGGCCATTTCGAATTCCTCCTCGGAATTCCGTTTCTCCGTCAGGAAGTCCTTCCGGGTTATGCTCGCCGCGCTCGTCACGGCGGTGATCGCCTACACGTGCCTGACGTCCATCCCCGTGCTCACGCTAGGCGAAGGGGCATCCGGCTGGACCGGCGCCGTGGCCAACTTGGCCAATTCCGGGAATGAGCCGGATTACCACGCGTTTGACGCGGCCAGCCAGTTCTTCGGCAAGGCGGGGATATTCATCATCGGCGTGACGCTGGTAGGCGCCATCTTCACGAACCTCGTTGGCAACACCGTCGCTGCGAGCCGGCTTGCGGCGGCGATGGCGGACGATGGCGCGTTGCCGTCGTTTCTGGGGGGAAGAAACGCCGACGGCGCCCCGCGCAACGCCGTTCTCGCCATCGCGGCGCTGGCCGTCCTCGTGGTGCCCCTCGGACGGGCGGTTATCGGCGTCGTCGTGGACATATCGATTCTCGGCGCGGCGGTGGCCTACGCCTACACCTCGGCCGCGGCGTTGAAGACTGCGCGCAAGGTGGGGGACAGGGGCACGCAGGTGACGGGACTTCTCGGGCTTGTGGTTTCAATCGTGGTCATCTACCTCTTCATCATGCCGTTCATGACGTTCGACGCCGCCATGCTCGCCACGGAGTCCTACCTCGTCCTGATCATCTGGTGCCTTGCCGCCCTCGCCACCTTCATCACCATCTTCCACCGCGACAGCATGCGCCGCTTCGGTAGGTCGCCTGTCGCATGGATTTCCCTGTTCGTCATCATCATGGTCCTGTCGGTGATGTGGATACGCCAGACGACCCGCGAGACGACGGAAAAGGCGTATGAAAACATCGTCAGCCGACATGCCGAAACCTGCGACGCGGCGTCAAACAGGGCTGGACACGGGCAGGACGGCGGCGACTGGCATGCCATCCTGCGGAAGAACCTGTCCAGCGTGAACAAATCGGTCTTCCGTAGCAATCTCGTCCAGACCGGACTCAACCTCCTTGCCCTTGCCCTCATGTTCGGTCTCTACGCGAACCTTCGCCGTCGCGAGCGCGAGATGGAGCGGGAGAAGGCGCAGGCCAAGAGCTACTTCTTCTCCACCGTCAGCCACGACATCCGCACGCCGCTCAATGCCATCGTGGGCTTCTCGGAGATGCTAGAGGCGGGGTTCAAGACCGAGGCCGAGCGCAAGGAGGCGATTGCCGCCATCCTGATGAGCAGCAAGACGCTGCTGGGACTCGTGAACGACGTGCTGGACCTCTCCAAGCTGGAATCCGGCAAGATGGAGATCCTCCCCGAACCGACGGATTGCCCCCGGCTCATGCATGCGATGATGGATGCGTTCCGCGTCTCAAGCGGCAGGCATGACATCGAACTGCGGTGCAGGGTGGGGGCGATGCCGCTTTTGATGCTCGACCCGCAGCGGATAAGGCAGATCGTGTTCAACCTCGTGGGCAACGCCATGAAATTCACGGAGAAGGGCCACGTGGAGCTTCGCGCCACATTCAACCGGGACAAGAGCGCGGATGCGGGCGAGTTCCGTCTCGAAATCGAAGATACTGGCTGCGGCATCAGCGAGGAAGGCCTGAAGCACATCGGTTCGGCATACGTTCAGGTCGGGACCGGCATGTCCCGCAACGGCGGCACCGGCCTTGGCCTCGCTATCTGCAAGCAACTCATGGCGGCCATGGGAGGTAGGCTGGAAGTTGACTCCCTGCTTGGCGTGGGGTCCACGTTCTCCGTTGTCATACCGCACGTGAAGATCGCGGAGTCGGCTCCGGACGCGCAGGAGCGCGTCCCTCCCGTGCAGGATCATGCGGCGGGAGGGCCGCGCTCCAGCGCGGCCGAAGCGGGGACGGGCGCGCAAATACCGCATCGGATACTTCTCGTGGACGACTCGAAGATGAATCTCATGGTCATCAATGCCATTCTGAAGCGGATGGGCAACTTCGACGTGGCAATGGCCAAGGACGGGAAAGAGGCCTTGGACATGTTGACGAACCCCGAGACGAAGCCGTTTGACCTCGTGTTGACGGACATGTGGATGCCTAACTTGGACGGCGAGGGACTGGTCAGGGCCATCCGGCAGACACCGTCCATCGCAACCCTGCCGGTGCTGGCCGTCACCGCCGACGTGGAAGTCCGCAACAAGGCCGCGGAAATGGGTTTCAACGGCATTCTTCTCAAGCCCGTCACCATCGATACGCTTGGCAAGGCCATTTCATGTGGTTTGTGAACAAAATATACGCCGATCCCGCACTATTGCCCGTTCCCATGCCCATGTCATGTTGCATAACTGATAATGACGCAACCGAGAATGGGTGAGGATGCAATTATACCCTACTTGAATTTTGTGTTTTCCGCTTGCGCCTGCTGGGGCATTTTTGCTATACTTCTTTCCGTGGACACCTTGATTGTGTTTTTGCAGTCGTGCGGTTTGTTTCAGGTCGGGTGGCTTGATCCGCAACTGCCACGAAAGAGGGTTTTATGAATTGTCTCGTTATAGGCAAGATGACGACCGACAGGACATCTACGGCAGGGGGAGGAGGAACGCGCAGTTTTTTTACGCGTTCCCGTCCCCGTTCCGCCGGCTCGAGTCCCCGCCCCGCCGGTTACGGTAGCCGCCGCCAAGATTCGGTGGAGGTGCGCTCCAGTCGGTGTCCGCACTGTCTGATTGACGTCCAGACCCTGGGGACGGCCCCGCCGACGATCTGTCCCTACTGCCGCCGGACGATGGTGCAGAGCACGCTGGAGCGCACGGTCGCCCCGGCGATGGAGCCGCCTTCGCCGGAAGAGGTGAAGGCGCGCCTGAAGGCGATCTACCATCCCCCGCATTTCATATTCGGCTTCATCGTTGCGGTTGGCGCGGTGGGTCTGCTGGCGTGGGCTGTGACGGTGCAGCTGAACAGCATCGAGAACTACTTCTACCAGCCGCTCGTGTCGATCTACTC
>CAMPAF010000240.1 GCA_946631535.1 uncultured Verrucomicrobiota bacterium | reverse complement strand
TTGCGCCCTGTTGCTGGGCGAGGAGCTGTAAAGGCGCAGGGCTGCTGCGGCCTCACTTCTCCAGCGCGGACTTCACTTCGCGGAGTTCACGCGCTCGCCGAAGGGCGTCAGCGTGACCCGCGTCGGCATCGTAAGCCGCGCCGGGATACCGTTCTCCCCGTCGTCGTCGGCGTTCGTCGTCGCCGTGCGCAGGATCATCGCCGGCAAATGACGGGGTGACAGATTCCGTGAATCTGTCTAATCGCGGGAATCTCGCTGATTTCCGCTAGTTGTTGCCATTTGCGGCGAATCAGCGGTGAATCAGCGGTTGATTCCAGCCGCTGGAAATGGTATAATACGCGCTAATTTCAGTAATGAAAGAGGAATCCCGAAAGAAAGAAGGTAGAGGGAAGGTCTGCAGGAGATCGCAAAAATGGCAGGGCACGTGGAAACAATGCCGAAGATTCTCGTGGTCGACGACGAGAAGCTGATTCGGCTCACGATGAGCGCGCGGCTGAAGCGCGTGGGGTACGAGCCGGTCGCGGTCGGGACGGTGGAGGAGGCGGTGGCGGTCCTGAAGAAGGACCACAAGCACTTCGGCGCGGTCATCTCCGACATCGTGATGGGCGAGATGGACGGCTTCGTGTTCCGCGACATCGTGCGCGGCATCGACCGGTCGATGCCGATCTTCTTCCTGACGGCGCTCGATCCGGAGGAGGGGAGCGGGTTCCTGAAGAAGATCGTCTCCGAGCCGCTGAGCTACTACCTGCCGAAGTCGGTCGACACCGACGTCCTCCTCCAGCGTGTGCAGCGCACCATCGCCTCGCGCCGGATCGAGCAGTTCATCGAGCGGCAGATCGAGGAGCAGAAGCAGTCGATGGTGCTCGCAGCCCAGATCCAGAGCAGCATGCTGCCGGTGCGCGCGATGATGACGGAGCGCGGCTTCTACACGGCGTTCTGGAAGCCGCAGGACATGGTCAGCGGCGACCTCTACGAGGCGATGCCGTTCGGCGAGGGGTGCTACCTCTACCTGCTCGGCGACATCCAGGGCCACGGCACCAGCGCGGCGCTCGCGATGACGGCGGTGCAGACGTTCATCAAGCAGCTCTCCAACCGCAAGCTGCAGAGCTCGGTGCAGATCTACGACATCGCGAACCGCCTGCAGCGCTTCTTCCGGAACAACCTGGCGGAGGTCTCCTACATGACCGCGCTCCTCTGCCTGCACCGTCCGCTTCGGAACGACGTCGTCTGGCTCAACTGCGGCGCGCCGGACCCGGTGGTGGTGTCCGACGGCGTGGTGTGCGAGGTCAATCCCGAGAAGCGCGGCGGGCTGCCGATCGGGCTGATGGCCGACACGGTGTACTCCGAGAAGGACGTGGTGACGACTCCGCTCTTCGACGACTCGGTGGTGGTGGCCTACACCGACGGGCTCCTCGACATGTCGCGCGACACGGAGGGCATGGAGCAGATGCCGGCGGCGATGGTGGCCAAGCTGCGCAACGAGCTCATCACCGATGGCCGCGCGGACGGCTCGATCATGGTCGAGCCCTACAAGTTCATGCGCGCGGCGGCGGAGATCGGCTACGGCACCCTGCACGACGACGTGACCATCCTCGTCTTCGGCAAGCGCGCGAACCTGCCCGGCGTCTTCGAGGCGACCTCGCCGGTCTCGCCGGCGGAAGTGGACCAGATGGCGCAGGACATGGCGGCGTGGTGCGCCGGCGAGGGCTGGGACCAGTCGCTCGTCGACCGCATCCAGCTCGTCCTCGAGGAGAAGCTGATGAACATCCACGACCACGGCCTCACCGACCGCGAGCGACTGCACGAGGTGGTGAGCGTCAGGCTCCGGCTGGTGAACAAGGCGGCGGAGCTGACGGTGTGGGACTGCGGCTCGCCCGAGCCGAGCCTCGCGGTCGCCGCGGGCTCGACCGAAACCGGCTTCGAGCTTGCCAACCGCGAGATGAGCGGGCGCGGGCGCGGGCGGATGATGGTGCGCGAGCTCTGCAAGGGCATTGAGCGCAACAGCTATGGCGAGATGAACGAGACCATCTACCACATCCCCATGGACATGGAAGTTGTCGGGGGGGGGGGTAAATTGCCTAAAAGCCCGCGCGTAAACGAGAAATTGCAACCTAACTTCAAGGGAGAAATCAAATGAAGGAATGCTGCGCCACATACCTGAACGAGCAGTTCGGCGGCGACGCCGACGTCGTCAACGAAATCTACGGCGAGTACGCTTCGTCCGCGAAGGCGAAGACCGCCGAGGCCGAGGCCGCGCTCGCGGCCGGCGATTGGGATGCGCTGGACAAGATCGCGCACACGGTGAAGGGCAATGCGCTGGCGGCGGGCGACAACGAGACGGCGGAGGTGGGGATTGCGCTCCGCCAGGCGGCGAAGCTCCACGACGCCGGCGAGTCGGGCCGGCTGATCGCGCAGATGAAGGAGCTGACGGCGGCGCTCTAAATGGCGGAGGCGAAGCCAGAGGACCTGGATGGACTCGTCCACGAGCTCGCCGCGCGCACGCACGGCGTGAGGCGGCGCAGTCTGCGGCTGATGGCGTGGCGCTTCACGGTGCTGCTCTCGTACGCGACGAAGCGTTTCATCGACATCGTCGGCAGCGGCCTGGGGATGGTGCTCCTCTCCCCCGTCTATCTGGCGATTGCGGCGGCGGTGAAGCTCACGAGCCCGGGACCGGTGTTCTTCAGCCAGACGCGCGTCGGGCGCTACGGGCGCCACTTCCGCTTCTGGAAGTTCCGCAGCATGCGGACCGACGCCGAGGCGTGCAAGGCGGCGCTGATGGCGCAGAACGAGTCGAAGGACGGCGTGATCTTCAAGATGAAGGACGATCCGCGCATCACCAGGGTGGGGCGGTTCCTGCGGCGCACGAGCCTCGACGAGCTGCCGCAGCTCTGGAACGTGTTCATCGGCGACATGAGTCTGGTGGGACCGCGTCCGCCGGTGCCTTCCGAGGTGGCGCAGTACACGCTCGAGGACCGCAAGCGGCTGGACGTGATCCCCGGCATCACCTGCCTCTGGCAGATCAAGGGCAGGAGCGAGATCCCGTTCCACGAGCAGGTGCGGCTCGACAAGGAGTACATCATGTCGGGCGGGTTCTGGAAGGACGTCGCGATCCTCATGAAGACGGTCCCCGCGATCATCGGCGGGAAGGGGGCGTACTGATGGACAGCGTGGTGTTCGTCCCCTCGGTCGCCTCTACGGAGTGGCTTTCCGGCCTTTTCCCGGACTACAGCCTCGCGGAGCTGCCGGTCGCCGGCCGGCGCATCGTGGACTACGTTCTCGAGGTCGCGCATAAGTCCGGCGCCATGCTGGTGGAGGTGCTGGACTGGCACTACACGAAGCGGCTCGAGGAATATTTCAACGACCCGACGCGGACTGGCAGCGCCGTCTTCTACAGCCGCGCCGAAGGCAATCTGCCGCGGGGCCTCGACGACCTCGCGGGCCAGCCGTCCTCGCCGCTCACGCAGTCGCTGTCCGACGGCCTGGTGGTGGCGTGGGGCCCGTGCCTCGCGCTGAAGCTCGAGGAGTGCGAGGCCGAGGAGGTGTCGGCCGCCGACCGCGCCGAGACGCCGCTGGGGGTCTACCGCCGGGCCGGCGGCGGCTGGGAGCGGCTCAGGACGCCGGTCCGCGCGGTTGACAGCCTCCGGAGCTGGCACCGGATGAACTTCGAGGTTCTGCACGACCCCGGCGAATTCACGCTCCCCGGCTACTCGGCGGAGAGCGGCGTCTACCTGGGGCGGAACGTGATCATCGAGCACGGCTCGGAGGTCAAGGCGCCGGTGCTGCTGAACGACAACACCTGGTTCGCGCGGAACGTGCGCCTCGAGGGCGACGTGATCGTCGGCAGCGGCTCGTTCGTGAGCGAGGGCGCGCGGCTCTCGCGCACCGTGGTGGGCGAGAACACCTTCATCGGGCCGGGGCTGGAGCTCGAGGACAAGATCGTGATCGGCCAGCGCGTCATCGACGTGGAGACCGGCGCGTGGGTGGACATCGAGGAGCCGGGCGTGGCGCGGCGGCTCGGCGCGGTCGGCGGGGTGCTGCGCTCGTTCTGGCATTTCCTGCGCGGCAGGTCGTACGGGAGGCGCGGGTGATGGGACGGTTCGTGGCGGGAGAGTGCCCGGAGCTGGACCAGGCGGTGGAGTCGGCCCTGCGCGAGCTGGGCGGCGAGATAGGGCGCGCGCGCATCCCGCGTCTCGCGGGCGTGGTGCTCGGCGGCGGCTACGGCCGCGGCGAAGGCGGCGCGCTGCTCGGCGGCGGGGCGCCGCGGCTCTACAACGACCTCGACTTCTTCGCCATCACCGAGGACGGCGTGCCGGAGGCGGAGACTGTCGCCGCCATCGGCAAGGCATTGCACCCCATCGCCGAGAAGTGGACGCAGCAGCTGGGCGTGGACGTGGATTTTGCGGTGAAGACGCCGTGGCGGATCAAGCATGACGAGGACCGGCTGATGATCCAGGAGCTGGTCCACGGCTATGTCGACGTGGCGCTCGCGAAGGGCGAGAGGCTCTTCGCCGGGGTGCGCGCCCTGAAGCCGGGCGAGCTGCCGTGGATGGAGGCGGCGCGGCTCTTGATGAACCGGGGGATGGGGCTGCTCATGGCGGACGAGTCCGGCGACCGGGGGTTCGTCGCGCGCAACCTCAACAAGTGCGTGCTCGGCGCGGGCGACGCGCGGCTCATCGCCGGCGGGCGCTACGCGTGGCGGGCGGACGAGCGCGCGGACCGGCTCGGCGACGGGCTCTATTCCGCCGCGGTGGCGTGGAAG
>CAMPAF010000239.1 GCA_946631535.1 uncultured Verrucomicrobiota bacterium | reverse complement strand
AGGCCGTCCTCGTACCCGATCTGCGCGTAGGCGATGAACACGAAGCAGCTGATCATCGCCATGTAGGAGCTCACGGCCCCCATCCACCACGGCACCTTCTTCCCGCCTGAGAAGAAGTCCTTCGTGTTCTTCACGAACCGCCCCATGAAGAGGCCGGCCGCAAGCACGACGGCCACGTACGCCACCACCACGGCCAGATCTAAAGTAGACAATTTTCCTGTCATTTGCCACATTATACCCCATTCCCCGCCGTTCGTCACGCCTCAAAGTCGAGCTCGAAGGATTGTGGAGGACGGATGGTTCTGGTATAATCGCGCGGCAAGGAGATATAGCCGAAGATGAAGAAACTGTTGTGCGTCATGGTGGCTGCCGCCGCTGCAGGCGGATGGGCGGCGGAACTGCGCCAGGTGGTGATCGTCAGCCGACACAACCTGCGCGCGCCTCTGGACACGGCGATGCAGGACCTCGCCGAGTCCACGACAAACAAGTGGTTCGCCTGGACGTCCGCACCCGGCGAGCTTTCGCGGAAAGGCGCCGCCCTCGAGACCGCGATGGGCGGCTGGTTCCGCGACCGGCTCGGCGACCTCGGCCTCTTCGAGCGGAACGCGCGCCTCCGCCCCGACCAGGTGCGCTTCATCGCGAACAACATGCAGCGCACCGTCGCCACCGCGCGCAGCTTCGCCACCGGCTTCATGCCCGAGGCCGACGTAGTGGTCGAGCATCTGCCATTTGGCGGCCCCCGCGACTCGCGCTTCGCTCTCACCGTGTCACATTCCGACGCCGCCTTCTCCAACCGCATCGATCGGCAGCTCGGCGAGACGTTCGGCGGCGGCGCGGGCATCGACCGCATCCTCGCGCCCTCGTACGCGCTCCTCTCGCGCGTCATCGACTATCCCAGCTCGGCGCGCGGACGCCGCCCCGACGCGGTCCCCTTCGCCTCGACGGGCGTGAGCTACTTCGACATCATCCGTCCCCCGCACTCCATCGGGCTCCACGGTCCGATCGGCGAGGCATATCCCGTGGCCGACTCCATACTGCTCCAGCAGTACGAGGATCCGTCCGCCGCCGCCTCGTTCGGGCATCCACTCACGTGGGAAGAATGGCGGCTGATCGGCAAGGTGAAGGAAACCTACATAAGCATGCGATACGGCACGAAGGCGATGTCCGCCAAGCTGGGCAAGGAATTCCTCCCCCTGCTGGCCAAGCGCCTGGAGCGCGGCGAACCCCGCCTCACGTTCGTTGGCGGGCATGACACCACGCTCGCGCAGGTCGGCACGCAGCTCGACGTGGAACCGTACGAGCTGCCGGGAGCGGTCGAATACCGCACGCCCATCGGCTCGAAGATCGTCCTGGGGCGCTGGTGCTGCGACGACGGGATCGACCGCTTGTCCGTCGATTTCGTGTACCAGACGACGGCGCAGATCCGCGCCTGCCAGCCAGCAGACCGCGCCCACCCTCCGAGCGTCGTGCGCCTGCGCCTGAAAGGGCTCACGCCCGACGCAGACGGACGCTATCCGCTCGCGGACGTCCTGCCCCGCCTTCTCTCCCCAGATCCGGGATCGTGATCGGCCGGTCACGCGTTCCGCGACGTGAAGTCGTAGGCGCCGGTGACCTTCATCGACTCGTTGTCCGCCGTGACGTAGGCGATGGTGTACGTCTTGCCGCCAGGCGCGACATTCAGCACCACGTGTCCCGCGTCGAACGCCTCCGGCGCGATGTCGCGGACGAAGTCCTTGCCCTCGTCCTCGAAGCGGCGCTCGGGCGTGAACACTGCCGGCGCGATGAGACGCGGGCCGGGGTAGGCGGCACGGTCCGAGAGGCGCGCGAGGGAGTCCGCCGTGATGTGGAGCTGGTCCCACATGCAAGCCGTCCACACGCGCGCCTGGAGCGCCGCGACGAGTTCGGTGGGCATGGAGTGGTGGGCGTGGTGGTTCACCTTGGCCACGTCCACTGGATCGAGCTCCTTCGCGAGCTCGGCCTCGATGTTGCGGCGCGAGCCGTCGGGGAGCTTCGGGCTGTCGGAGAAGTCGCCGGCGGTGTAGAAGCGGAACGGGCCGTACTGCACGAGGAGTCCGAGGCTCATGCCGTTCTCGTTGAGGCGCTTCGCGTTGTGGAGCTCGGCGTAGAGGTCGCGCACCTCGCCGTTGCGGCAGCGGATCTTGCCGTTGCCAGTGATGTTGGTGATGGAGAAGGACGGGTAGGCGGCGGCGTCCTTGCGCATCGCCACCTGGTTGACGGCGCCGACGTTGAACTTCTCCATCTTCATGCCGTCGCGTTCCATGAGGTAGGGGTAGACCTTGCGCATGAGGACGTAGCAGTTGGGGTCGCACCGCTCGTCGGGGATGGGGTCGTTGAAGTCCGGCCAGCCGCGGTCGAAGGCCGTGCCGAACTTGAGCGTGTCCGCCGCCTGCATGAAGCCGCTCACGCAGATCTGCTGCCCGTTCCACTCGCGCGTGCCGGCGCCCCAGGTCTCGCCGCCGCCGTGGTCGGAGTGGTGGTGGGAGAGCATCATGTAGTCGACGTCGGTCTTCGCGGGGTTGACGCGCGTCACGTAGCGGGCGATCCACTCGCCGGCATTCTTCGAGCCGTTGGGGAGTACCCAGATGGCCAGCTTGCCGCGCGCCCAGGCCTTGTGGTCGCCGCAGTCGAGGAGCATCGTCGTGCCGTCAGGCATGATCCAGAACATGCTCTCCGCCACGCCCGTGTAGATGAAGTGCACCTGGAACTCGCCCGGCTTCCACGGCGGAAGCTTCTTGCCCGCGAGGGGATGCTCCTTCCCGCTGCAGGCCGGCGCGCACTTCTCCTGCGCAGACGACGAACCGCACATGCCGAGCGCGCCGAAGAACGGCGCCAGCGCGGCGGACTTCATGAAGTTTCTCCTGTTCATCCTGTTCTCCTTGATTTCAGTTCTGGCCAGCGTTCGCCTTGCCGGACGAGCGCCCTGCGAAGACGCCCAGCGCTAGCAGATATCCGAGGCACGCGAGCAGCACGCCGACGACGCCCGCCGCACCCGCGCTGCTCCCCTGCACGATGCCGAGGATCGGCGTCACGATGCCGCCGCCGACGATCGCCATGACCATCAGCGACGTGATCTCGTTCGCCTTCTCGGGCACGCGGTCGAGAGCGAGGCCCATGCACATGCCGAAGCTGTTCGCCGTGGCGAGCGCCGCCACGAACACGCACGCCAGAAAGGCGAACGGCGTGCCAGCGACGAAGATGCCCGCCGTAGCTACGATGCCCAGCCCCATGCACCACGGGAAGCACTTCGCCGCCGACACCTTCGCGAACAGCGCCGCGCCGCCGATCGCCGCAAGCGTCTTCGCCACGAAGTAGACGGTCGGCCCCATGCCGGCCTTGTCGAGGCCGACCTTGTAGACGTTCTTGAGGTACTCCGGTATCGCCACCGCAAAGCCGACGTCAGCCCCCACGGAGAAGAGAATGCCCACCGTCATCGCGAGCACGTACGGGTGCTTCAGCATGGCCAAGCAACTGCCAAAAGTGGTTGTGGCGGACGCGCTGGAGCGCGTCCCTCCCCGTTCATCCGGGATGGAGGTGAACCACAGCCAGGCCGCTGCCACGACCGTGAGCGCGCCGTACAGCGGGAAGAGGAGCTTCCAGTTGCCGAGCGCGGTCGCCGTGAGATACACGAACACGGGCGTGAGCGCCGCGCAGATCGCCTTCACGAACTGCCCCAGTGAGATGCGGCTCGTCAGCTGGTCCGGCGGTACCACGTTGCTCATCAGCGCGGGAAGCGCGGCCTGGATGATCGTGTTGCCGATGCCGAGAAGCGCGAACGACACGAAGTAGATCCAGAAGCGCTCCGCGTTAGCCGCCAGAGGCAGGAACATCGCGAACACGGTGACGCCGAGCGAGACCAGGACGGTGTTCTTCCTTCCGATCTTCCCGCACAGCACCCCGGTGGGAATGGATATGAGGAAGAACCAGATGAATATCATCGACGGCAGGAAGCCCGCCGTCACGTCGGAAAGCGAACACTCCGCCTTCACCTGGTTCATCACCGTTCCGATGATGTCGCAGAAACCCATCACGAAGAATCCCGCCAGCATTGGCAGGAGAGCTAGATTCTTTTTCATGGCGCTATTGTACCACAAATCCGCTCAGAGCTCATCAACGTATTTCGCGAGGATGCGGAAATCGGAGCGGACCTTGACCGTATGCCGCGCAATGATGAGCCCTGTCGCCGGACGCTCCAGCGTGAGCGAGAGCGTCATCTCGTCGCGGTCGTAGAAGCCGCTGAATCCCGCGTCGTTGTATTCCCAGGACACGATCTTCGTCCGTATCTCGACCGTCGCGAGCGTGCGATCGTCAGTCACCTTGAAGCCGCGCGCCTTCAGCGCGTCCGAGAGCGCCTTCATGACGCGGGGCTCGGTCTTCATTATGAAGAAAACCGTCTCCTTCGGGAACTTCTCCCGGTGCTTCGGAAGGTTCTCCTGCACGTCGCCGGGTGTCCAGCACCCGAGGACGAAGAGAACGGCTGCAAAAAGGGCTGTCAGAACCGTGCGCATGTTTCCCTGTCGTCGAAGTGGATCACGTTGTCGCCGATCGTCTGGGTGGTCTCGTGCCCCTTGCCGCACACGACGACCGTGTCGCCCGCCTCGGCGTTGGCGAGCGCGTGGAATATCGCCTTTGCGCGGTCAGGCTCCACGGTCACGTCCGTGCCCGTAGGTATGCCGGCCACGATCTGCTCGATGATGGACATCGGCTCCTCGCTGCGCGGGTTGTCGCTCGTCACCACGAGCCGATCCGCGTTCGCGGCC
>CAMPAF010000238.1 GCA_946631535.1 uncultured Verrucomicrobiota bacterium | reverse complement strand
CGCGCGTTCGATCACGGGCGCGAGCTTCACGCAGGAAGGCGCGGAGACGACGGTCAGCGTCACGTTCGAGTCCGGCGAAACCGGCGACAATCACGCGCTCTACGTGGCGTACGACGTGCAAGACCGGGGCGCGACGCTCGCGGGCTGGGCGGCGTACCAGCGCGTCGGCCGCGTGGCGGCGGACGCGACGTCCGCCACCTTCACGCTCCTGCCCTCGTTGACGGGGCGCGGCTACGGCATCTGCCGCGTGTTCCTCGTCGAGTCGACCTACCCGTTCGACACGCTGATCAAGGCGATCCGTCAGACGGGGACGCAGTACGTCGACACGGGCATCAACGCGGGGCCGACCACCTTCGTCTCGCTGGACTTCCAGTTCGACAACGTGTCGACGAGGCAGCAGCGCATCTTCGGCGTCGCGTCGGACGACGGCACGTCGCTCTTTTCCTTCGACACCTACATCAACGGCGGCGGCAATTGGGCCAGCGCCTGCTGCAACGGTTCCGGCGACTGGAGCGCGACCGGCTGGGCCGCCTCGCCCACGCGCCTGACGATGTCGCTCGACGCGGCGACCGGCATCCATCTCGTTTCGAACTCTATCTCACATGCCGTGACGACACTGTCCCACGCCAAATCGACCCGCACGGCGACGGCCGCCGGCGCGATCACGATCTTCGCCCGGCGCTCGTTCGTCGGCGGCACGCCCCAGATACATCTCTTCGCCACCGGCGGCCTGATCTACGGCGGCGTGATCTCCAACGAGAACGCGCTCGCCCGCAACTACCTGCCGTGCGAAAGCAACGGACGCGCGGGCCTGTACGACACGGTCTCCGGCACGATCTTCTGGTCGGCTGCGGAAAACACCGACTTCCAGGTCGCCGGCGATTGCTTGCCATGCGCGCCAGCCGCCGATGAGTCGCTTCTCTCTGGGTCCGATGCGCTCGACCTCCTCAACTCCATGACGGGCACGTTCTGGAAAGGGGCCGCCAGCGGAAACTGGAACGGCACCGACGCCAACTGGACGGTGGACGGCATGCCCGGCCAGGTGTGGACGGACGGCAGCGACGCGACCTTCAACGACTCCGCCACCACGCGTACCGTCACCATCCCGTCCGGCACGGCGGTGACGCCAGCCTCGGTCACGTTCCACCACGCGCAGGACTACACGCTCGGCGGCGCAGGCGGCATCGCGGGCACGGGCACCTTCGTCAAGAGCGGCGGCGGCACGCTCACGATCTCCGGCATCAACAACTCCTTCACGGGCGACGTGCTGCTCGCGGGCGGCACGACCGTCCTGACTGGCGAAAAAGACACATCCAACATCACCTCCGGCGCGCTCGGCAACCCGCGCGTCCCGCGCACGGTGACCGTCTCCAACGCCACGCTCCGCGTCACGGGTAAGAACCCGTTCGGCGGCGGCGGACGCAGCTCGACGCCGATCCTCGCCGCGGTCAAGCTCTACAACGCCACGTTGGACCTCCCGACGGACTTCGCGTTCAACATGGGTGACGTCTATCTGCACGACTCGGTCGTGAACTTCCACTTCGGCCT
Organism: uncultured Verrucomicrobiota bacterium; assembly: GCA_946631535.1. The sequence goes on along the minus strand of CAMPAF010000238.1, from coordinate 3,259 downwards.
TTTCACGGGCACGCACTGGGGTTCGATCGCCGCCGAAAACCTCTACTTCTCTGGCACCAGCCCCATGACGTTCATCGCGGACGCGAACCTATCGGTCGCCAATCAGCAGAATGTCGGCCTGCTCCTCGGCAAGTTCGCGCAGGCGACGATCGACGTGCCGGACATCACCGCCAATGGCTACGTCGATGCGTTCATCCAGATGCCGATCTTCCGCGCGACGGCGAACGGCGCCGATCCGGGATACCCGTCTGGCTTCCGCAAGACCGGCGCGGGGACGCTGGAGCTCGGGGGACGCGACTGGCAAGTCGGGTCCCGGTTCTCCGACTATGTCGGCGATGTCGACGTAGAACAGGGGACGCTGAGGATGACGAACGGCGGCGCGGACTATAGCGCGAGCCACGGCTCCGCGTTTGGCCTCACCAGCGTGCCGCACACTCTCACCGTCCATCCTGGCGCGAAGCTCCAGCTCGCCACTAGCGACCTGCAGGGACAGTTCTACTCCACCAACGTCATCACGTTGCGCGTGAACGGCGGCAGCCTTGAGCAGACTACCGGATTTGTCAACGGCCTCGGCAAGCTGATCCTGGAGAACGCGACGCTCACATACAAGGGCATCGCCGTCCAGAACTATTACGCCGCGAATGGCGCCGAGACGAACCTCGTTCCCGTCATCTGGCCGACGCTCGGCTTCAACGGCGGCGTCGAGTTCCGCGGCACCAACGCCTACTCGCTTGCGAACGGCGCCGACGACAACGGGAACCATGCGCGCCTCTTCTTCGGCACGGTGGACGGCAAGCCGTCCGACATCTTCGTCGACGAGATCACCGGCAGGGGAACCGCCGACGAAACGACCGACGTGACGATTCTCGCGCGCCTCGAGGACGCGCCGGCCTGGTACAAATATACGTCTGACGCCAACAACAGGCGGATCATCTCCGGCTATAACTACAACCTCAAGGGCCTGCCGCTGAACATGCGCAAGACGGGTCCGGGCATCCTCGTGCTCAACAGCAAGCTCAGCACCACCACCGGCCGCATCGAGGTGGCCGAGGGCACGCTGAAGATGGGCGGCGGCATGGGCAGCAGCGAAGCGAACTTCGAGTGCCCCACCAACACCTATCTCGGCGACTTGCGCGATCCCAACCGCGTGGCGCTCGTCCTCAACGGCGGCACGCTCTGGATCACGTCGAACGACACCTTCGGGCAGGCGAACACCGTCAACCAGTCGCTGTTCGCCGTCACCAACGGCACGATCCGCACGACGGCAACCTCGTGCACCGCGTTCCCGGCCCTCGATCTCTACGATGCGACGTTCAACTACAGCGGCGCCAACACCGGCCAAGGCGGCGACATCGCCGCCGCCCATCCGTGGGGCACGTACATCTTCGCGCAGCGCGTCCATTTCGACGGCACACGTCCCTACGACCTCCAGGACGTCGACGGCGTCTGCTACTTCTCGCTCGGCTGGCAGTCCGATTCCTACCAGGTGCCGAACGGCAACTACACCGAGCAGCACGGCAAGACCGAGTTCTGCGTGGAGGACATCACCGGCGATGCGAACCCAGACGTGACGATCGGCGTGGTGCTGAAGTTCCCCGACCGCTGGAACGGAAGGACAACCGAAACGGTGACCAACAAGCTCTACTCCAAGACGAACTTCCGCACGGGCCTGCTGAAGACCGGCCCCGGCACGCTGCGGCTGAACAACGGCTCCATCCCCGGCAAGTACTACTCAGAGGCGACGCGCGTGAACGGCGGCACGCTGCTCGTGGACGCGGCCACGTTCAACTCCACGAACATCTTCGTGCAGGCGGGGGCGCACCTCGGCGGCACGGGCACCGTGGCGCGCGCCACGATCGAGGCGGGCGGCGGCTTCACGGCCGCGCCGGGCCAGACGCGTCCGCTCACGCTGACGGCGGCGACGCTGCCCGCCGACAGCGTGGTGACGCTCGACGTGCCCTATACGGGCGACCTTGAAGACCTCAACGGCGTGAGCGTGCCGATGGTGACCGCGAACGCGCTTGCGGGCGCAAAATGGAACGTGACACTCAACGGCGCGGCCGTGCCGAGCGGCTACGTGGGCACGGCGAGCGTGCGCGACGGCGTCGTCTACGCCAGCGTCGCGCGCGGGGGTACATGCATCATCTTCCGCTAGTTACGGCACACAAGTGTGCCATGCTGGCACAGGTGGAGAAGGCCGTGGCCCAGGTGTGCCAGGGGCGAAAACTTGTGATTTGCTAGTTTTACGAGAGAATATGTTGATTAGCAGGCGGCGTGTGGGCGTTTTTGCCGTATGGCATGTCCTCTGCTTTCTTTTTCTCGTCTGGCACGCAGAAGGTGCTGGACGGAAAGCGAGAAGAAGAAAATGGCAAAAGTACTAGGAATTGACTTGGGCACCACGAACAGCTGCATGGCTGTTATGGAGGGTGGCGAGGCGGTCGTGATACCGAACGCGGAAGGCGCCCGCACCACGCCGTCGATTGTGGCGTTCACGAAGACGGGGGAGCGGCTCGTTGGCCAGGCGGCGAAGCGCCAGGCCGTCACGAACCCGAAGAGCACGATCTATTCGATCAAGCGTTTCATGGGCCGCCGCTACGACGAGATGGAGGCAGAGCGCAAGATGGTTCCGTACGAGGTCGTTCCGGCCGCGAACGGCGACGCGGCGGTGAAGGTGGGCGACAAGACGTACAGCCCGCAGGAGATCAGCGCGATGATCCTGCAGAAGCTGAAGACGGACGCGGAGGCGTTCCTTGGCGAGAAGATCACCGAGGCGGTCATCACCGTGCCTGCGTACTTCAACGACCAGCAGCGCCAGGCGACGAAGGACGCGGGCCGCATCGCTGGCCTTGACGTGAAGCGCATCGTGAACGAGCCGACGGCGGCGTCGCTCGCGTACGGCCTCGACAAGAAGAAGAACGAGAAGATCGCCGTGTACGACTTCGGCGGCGGCACGTTCGACATCTCGATCCTCGACATCGGCGACGGCGTGTTCGAGGTGAAGGCGACGAACGGCGACACGCATCTCGGCGGCGACGACCTCGACCAGGCGATCATGAAGTGGCTGATCGAGGACTTCAAGGCCCAGAACGGCATCGACCTCGGCGCCGACATGATGGCGCTGCAGCGTCTGAAGGAAGCTGCCGAGCAGGCGAAGTGCGCGCTCTCGAGCGCGACGACGTTCGACATCTCCCTGCCGTTCATCACTGCGGACGCGACCGGCCCGAAGCACCTCACGACGACCCTCAACAAGGCGAAGCTC
>CAMPAF010000237.1 GCA_946631535.1 uncultured Verrucomicrobiota bacterium | reverse complement strand
TGCTACCGGGCTTTCCCGCCTGCTGCTTGAGGCCGTTGCTGCGCGGCTGCCAGGTGCGTCCGCCGTCGTCGCTGCGGTACACGCCGGCCGACCACGGCGCCTCGCCGCCTTTCTGGCGCAGGGTCACGTAGACGATGTTCGGAGCGGAGGGGCTCCAGGCGAGGTGACGCGTGCGCAGGTGGGCGGGCAGGCCGTCGTTGGACGGCGTCCATGTCTCGCCGCCGTCCTCGCTGCGGAAGAGACCCTTGTTCGTCGCTACCAGCAGGCGGGCGGCGTTTGAGGCGTCGATTGCGATGTCGAAGACGTTGACGTCCTTCGCGAGGCCGCTCTTCACGACCATGCGCCACGTTTCGCCGCAGTCGTCCGAGCGCCACACCTCGCCGCGCGCGCCCTTGTACGTGCGGGGCTGTCCTACGGCGGCGTAGAGAGTATTGGGATTGCCGGGGGCGAACGCGAACTTAGAGATTTGAACCGAGTGGCTGCTGGCGGAGATTGGCGGGAGCCCGCTGCGCTTCTCCTGCCAGGTCCGCCCGCGGTCAACGGTCTTGTAGATGCCGCCGAGCGTACCGAGGAAGAGGATGTCGTGGTTGGAAGGGTGTTCGGCGATCGTCTCGACGTAGGGGTGCTTGAGGCCGCGGTTGCGCATCTCGTAGTGGCGTCCCGCGTCCTCGGAGACGTAGAATCCGCCCACGTCGCATCCCACGAACAGGCGGTCTTTCGCGTGCCGGCTCCAGAGGATCGACTGGATCCATCCGCCGCCGCCCGGCCCCACGCTCCGCCAGGGGATGTTCTCCGCCGCCAGCCCCTTCACCCGTTCGGGAAGGGGATTCGCCATCGCCACAGCCATCGCCATCGCGCATGCTATCGTCAACATCTTTCTTGCCATGCCCAAATTCTACCACATTTTCATCCTTTTCGATGTCGCAATTTGAGAAAGGGTTTTGGCGAGTTTTGGCGAGTCGTGATACATTTCTGGTACAATCATTTGACAGGTTGCGGGGTTTCGTCGGGCAGGGGGATATGTTAAACTATCGGCGTCGGGACCAGGAGCGCATGATGCCGTGAAAACAGAAACAGGAGTGGCGGGGTGGGGCTTACGCCCCACCAACGGAACAATGGTGGCGAAGCGGGACTTGCGCCCACAGAACGAGGGGGCGAGGTAATGGTGGCGGCTGGTTCTGTTGGGCCGGCGTTAGCCGGGGGGCAGTTGCTTCACTTCCAGGCGATTGGCAATGAGGCGCTTTTGAGGGCACCGGCGATTTTCCAGATACAGTGCTCGCGCAGTTACCTTGCCTACCGACGCGTTGCGAAGCCGGGCGGCGGGCTCAAGATAGCCCGCGACGAGAGCGGGCGGCCGATAATCGAACGCGAGACAGGTGACTTCCGCGAGAAGCTCGATATGCTGCTTGCGATGGCGGCGAAGGGCGCGGTGTTGGTATCGCCCTGCATCTCGGATGGCGAGCGGGAGATGGTCCGCCGCGCGATGGAGACGGGCGCGAAGCTGATAACGCTCTCGAACAAGGGCTTCTCAAAGCTCTTCAAGCCGGGCGGCAAGGCATTCGCGAGCGCGGGCGAAGGGCGGCTCCTGATGCTCGCGCCCGCCGCCTGGGGCTACTCCCCAGGCGAAAAGAAGATGACCCGCCTCGACGCCTGTACCCTTAACCGCATCGCGCAGTTCATCGCCGGCGACGGTGCGGCCGAGATCAACTACTGTGGCATGAAGCCGGGCGATGTGGAGGGACTGGTGGCGGCGGCTTGCCGCGCGGAAGAACCTCGTCGAAAAACTGTGGAGCATGTATGATCAGGATGAGAAAATTGACGTGTCTTGTTGCGCTCGCGTTGCTGGCGGGCGGCGTGCCGGAGCACGCGTGCGGCGCGAATCTCTTGAAGGCGGAATGGGTCGGATGCGAGCTGCATCTCGTCGACCGCGACGCGGGCGCGTCGAACAGCAACCTCTACTGGCGCGTGCCGAACGCCGTGTTGAAGGAAGTCCGCGGGAAGGCGCTCTACTTCGGCGGACGCGTGAAGCAGGTCGACGCGTCGGGCATCAGCGCCGTGAGCCTCTACATCGCCGCGCATTCGAAGGACGGGAAGGCGCGCCGGGAGTCCGTTTCTGCCACGGGCGTGCGCGGCGCGACGCCGTGGCTCGCGTTGCGGGCGAAGGTGCAGGTGCCGGCCGACGCGGAGAGCGTGCGCCTCTCGATCCGCTGCGCGCACGGCTTCTGGCAGACGGGCGAGGCGACGTTCAAGGACCTGATCCTCACGACGGCCCCCGCCGAGCTCCCGCCGATCGTCTTGCCGCCGCCGGACGTGCTGGGGCGCGCCGCATGTCCTCTGCCCGATCCGCACGACACGCCCGAGTACGCCGCCTACCGCGCGACGTACCGCGACAGGGAGCCGTTTGAGGAGGACGGCCGCGCGCGTCCCGAGATCAAGAACGGCACCTGGTACTTCAACGGACGGCCCACGTTCTTCCTCGGCGCGTGGATCTACCCGCGTTCGATCATCGACTGGGGCCCGGGACGCAATCCGCTCGGCATCGACCACGTCGCCTACAACACGCCTCCGGGGCGCGAACTCTTCGCCGCGCTCGGCTTCAACTCGTCGCAGATCTCCGCCGCGCCGTCGCGTCCGGGCGAGGTGCTGCGCGGCCTGCCCGAGCGGAAGCTCCGCCGCCTCGGGAAGCCGTCAAACTGGAAAGAGGACGAGCGCGACATGGCGGAGTACTTCGCGCGGTTCGGCGACGTGCCGATGGTGATGGACTTCGCCTTCGGCTACAACAAGCAGTACCCGCCGGACCTCTCGCGCACCCTCAACCAGTACATGGACGCCTGGCACGCGTTCGTGCCGTTCTGCCCCGAGCATCCGGAGGGCTGGGCGTACTACCGCGACTACTTCCTCGCGGGGACGCGCGTGGCGCTGAAGAACGGCTTGAACGCGTTTCTGTACGAGCTGTTCAACGAGTCGAGCTACAACTGCCAGTGTCCGTGGAACCGGCGCGCCTTCCTCGACGAGGCACGAGTGCGCTACGGGACGATCGCGGCGGCGAACGCGACGTGGGGCACGGACTTCGACTCCTTCGACGAGATGGCGCTCGCCGGCGACTGGGCGGCGTATCCCGGCGTGTGGTACGACTGGTGCATGTTCGCGGCGCGGCGCTACGCGGCGGTGCTCAAACAGGGACGGGAGACGATCCGCCAGGTGGACCGTCGGCGCAACGTCTACTTCACCGAACAGGCGAGCGGCACCCCGCCCGCGCATCCCGGCATGGACTACCGGCTGGTGGCGGATGCGCTGGACGTGCTGACGGTGGAAGGGGGCTGGCAGTACGGGTTCAAGACGGAGTTCAACGCGAAGGACGCGATGGAGGCGGTGGTGGCCACGGGCGGCTCCAAGCACTACTTCAACCTGGCGTTCTTCCGCGCGCTCGCGAAGGACGCGAAGCCGATCTCGAACAACGAGCACTACTGCACGCGCTTCGAGAACGGCCTGCGCGTGCCGTCGAAGAAGACGGACTACATCACCTCGCTCTGGCTGGAGGTGATGCACGGCGTCTCGTCCGACTTCACCTACGTGCTCGACAAGCGGCACTACGAGGCGCGGACGATGGAGCAGGCGTATGCGAACGTGGCGAAGCCGTCCTACAAGTCGTCGTCCCTCCTGAATCCCTTCAACGTGAAACCCGAGGACCTGGACGCGTTCAAGACGTTCCGCGCCGAGCTCGCGCCCTACGAGGAGAAATTGCTGCCCATGCCGCGGGTGCGTCCCGCCTCCGTGGCGGTCTACTACTCGTATCCGTCGATGATCCAGGCCCGGCACCTCTCGCCGGGCAAGAAGCAGAAGGACACAGAGTTCGCGCAGACGACGTCCGCCTGGTACACGGGCCTCCTCCACCGGCACTATCCCCTGCGGGTCGTGTTCGACGAGGACGTGGCGCATCTCGGCGACGAGGTGCAGGCGCTCGTGTTCCCCGGCGGCTGCGCGGCCGTGCCGCCGCAGGTGGTCCGCGCGGCGGAGGCGTTTGCGCGTCGCGGCGGGCTCGTGCTGGCGGCCGAGGGGACGCTCGCATACGACGAGTACCTGAAGCCGCTCGCCGCGCCGCCCGCGTTCACGCGCGTCGCGTCGCCCGGCGCCGCGGCGGACGAACTGGAGCGGCGCAAGGTACGCCGGTACGCGCAGCTTGTGGCAGCGGACGATCCGGGGGGCTCTCGGTTGCGCGGGAGCGCGACCCTCCCGGCCTCCGATGTGCAGGTCATCGACCGGGGCGACTTCAAGTTCGTCTGCTGCGTCAACATGGGCGACCAGACCACGCGGCGCGCCACGCTCCGTCTCTTTGTCGCGGAGAAGACTGCCTCCTTCCGCCTGACCGATCCTCTTTCGCAGCGCGTGATCGGCACCTTCACGGCGCAGGAACTTGCCGCGGGCGTCCCCATCGACCTCCCCTCGCAGGAACGCGTTCTCCGCGTCCTCGACCGCGTCCGCGAGGTTTGACGCGAGAGCGGGGAATGTGGTAAAATCATTCAACTCTCAAAGAAGGAGCGGTTGGCGATGAAAATATGGACAATTTGCGCGGCGGCGTTGCTTGCGGGAAGCGCGGGCGCGCTGGAGATCACGGGCGTCTACGACGTCGACGTGGCATCGGGCGCTTCGCAGACCATCTCGGAGGCGATCACGGGCAGCGGCTCGATCCGCAAGACGGGCGCGGGCACGCTCGTGCTGAGCGGCGCGAACACGTACGCGGGCGGCTCGTACGTGGCGAGCGGCAATGCCGTCTGCCACCGCGACTATACGGACGACGGCAGCGTTCAGGTGATGCTT
>CAMPAF010000236.1 GCA_946631535.1 uncultured Verrucomicrobiota bacterium | reverse complement strand
AATGCCGTCCTTCAGCATCCGCTTCGCCGTCGCGAGCATGGTCTCGCGCTTGCCCAGAGCCTTGCCCCGAGCCTCGCCCCGAGCTTCGATTCTTTCCATTGCTTCGCACATATAGCGCCTCCCTTCTTCTGAATTCTTGAACTTACTCACTTGTTTCTTAAGAACATCGAAATACATCTCCGCCGCATCGGGGCACAACAGATCGTGTACGAGTCGACCGATCTCGGTTGCGCTTCGCGTTGCACCGTTTACGTAAATGATGTGTGTTCCGTCACCAAGGCACTCTCCCGTATCATCCTCCCGCCGCTGATACGAATATGCGTCTTTCCCGCGCTTCATCACGTCGTTCTCGGTGATGAAAATGACATACGTTTCGCGGAGCTTGTCAACGTCCTCGCCAGACTCCAACGCATTCGCGTCCATCAGTGATGAATTGTACCTCGCACGCTTCGGCTCCGCGCCCTTGTTGGCGCGCTGGATCTCAATGTCGTATTCCCTGCCCTCGGAATCCCTCGCGAACACGTCAAAGCGGACACCCCGCCCCTGTAGGCTCTTGATCGGGTACTCGGTCTGTGCCGTGACCACCTTCAGGTCCTTCTTGTCCAAGATAATCTGCAAAATCAGCTCGATGCATTCCGGCGCATCCTCGAGGCACTTGGACATGAAGTCGTCGTCCATGAGCCGGAAACGCTCTATCTCCGCAAGATATTCCGGCTTCATCACGTATGCAGAACGACCTGCCTTCGCCTTATGGGCGACGGCCCCGACCGCTTTTCGCTTTTTGCTCTGTGTATGCATCGTCCTGTCGCTTCGCTCCACTTTCCGTTCAAGGGGACATTCCCCCTTCCAGAAGAGGCCAACATGATACCACATCCCGTCCACGGTTTCAAGCCCTGCGCCCGCGGGCGCAGCTACCGGAAGATGATCGTCATGCCGCCGCCGGCGATGTGGATCGCGCCGCCGGGCGCCACATGCGCTGGCAGGTTCGCCGACGTGTAGATCGTCCCCGGCCTCAGCTGCGTGTCGCCGTCCCAGCCTTCCGCGAAGACCTGCGTCATGCCGGACGGCAATTCGATCTTCCCGTCGTCCGCGAAGCGGATCACGGCGTGCTCCTTGTTGAACGTGGTGGGCGAATTGAGCTTCAGCGTGCCGGTTCCCGCCACCGTCACGTTCGTGCCGTTCAGCCACGACGCGTCGTGCGCGAACTCCATCACGCCGTTCGTCACCTTGATGTCGCCGTGCGACTCGAACACCCTGTTGGAGAGGCAGATCACGTCCGGCCCGCTCATGGTGAAGCCCAAGCCTCCGGTGACCTGGCATCTGATGGCAAACGCACTCTTCCAGGCATCGGCCGCCGGATACCCCTCGACGATCTCGCACGTCGCCGGATAGGCGCCGTGGAACGTTGAGTTGTGGGCGCTGCGCACAGCGTCGATGCGCTGGGTGGTCGTGTTGAACTCGAACACGCTGCCAACCTGTCCGTTTCCGTTGAGAATTCCCGACATGGCGTCCGAAACGCGGAAATCGACCTTGGTGTCGGTCCCGTTCATCAGCAAGCCGATTGGATCCGACGTCTTGTTGGAGAACGACGTTCCCGGCACGTCCAGGATGAGCGTCTGCCCTTTGCCTACTTTGTAGCAAGTGAATGCGAACGGCTTGCCGCCGATGTACACCTCCGTGTCCTGGGTGGAACCAGCACCCGTCAAGGAATAGGTGGTTTGGCCGCCGCCAACGATCTCAAGGCGCGCCCCAGGGCCATCGAAGTTGACGTTTCCAGACTTGTAGGTATAATTCAGATGGGCGGCAAACACGTTCGTGGACGCACGTGCTATGTGCCACCAGCTCCTTGGGTCACCGTTCATCTCGACATGCATGTATGTCGGCTTCTCGATGACTGCATTCGACATGGTGAGGTAAGCCGCCGTCGCGTTGTTTGCAAAGCGCACGTATGCGACGGTCGCTCCGCCCGACGTGGCGGCGGCTTCGTCTCTGCCGGTCGAAGAGGTGACTTTCCCGTTTACCAGCACGAGGCCGTTGGACAGCACAAGGCGTCCGTCGATGACGTTCGTCCCTCCCAGCACGGTCGTTCCGCCCACCGTCGCCGCGCCGGACGAAATCGTGAGTTCGGGCGCGGTCACGCCCTTCTCCAGCACCAGCGTCTGCCCCTCCGGCACGGCCCAGTTCTGCTTGCGCGCCGTCGTGACGGGCGTCGCGATCGCATGGACATGTGCCGCCGCTCCGTCAACCGCCGAGATCTCTACGCCGCGCATCGTCGTGCCCGACACGCTGCTGTCAAGCGTCAGCGAGCCGTTGCCGAAAAGACGATATCCGCCGGCCGTTGCGCCCGCCTGGAACCTGACGGCACCCAGCGTCACGTCTCCGTCCACGTTGACAGGCACGCCTTCTGCGGATGCCTCCGGGAAGTAGGCCGTCATGCCAATTCCGTCCGGCACTGCTCCCGTCCAGTTCGCGGCCGCGCTCCAACTCCCGCCCAGCCCCACGGGAATCCATTCGCCCGTCGGCGAGCCGTTCGAGGTGACCGTGACGGTGACGGCCCACTCGCCTGCCGTCTCCGTGGCCGCCTCCGCCAGTTCCGTCTCCTTCCACTCCAATGCAAATGCCGCAATGCTTCCGATGTACGTCTCATCGCCTGTCTTCGCGAACGTAACGACCGTGTGCGTGCCGTCCGCGATGTTCGGATTCGAGCAGCACAGCGTATAGCCCGAATCGACGGAGATCGTGCTCTCGCTGAAATCGGAGACGAACGACAGGACGGACGCAGGAACCGCATCGGCATAGAGCGTTGAGGTCCCGTTCCCGTTCGATTCGAGGGAAAGCGCCGTGATTGTCAGACTGCCGTTTGACGCGATGAACCTCGCGGCGCGCACCGCCGCCGCATATTCGTCGCGCACCGTCAGGACGGCATGATGGGTGACCGCGGTTCCGATCTCCACGCCCGATGCATCCATGAACTTGAGCCCGACCTTCCCGTTGAACGCCGCGTCGCCCGTCACTTCGAGCGATGCCCCCGGGCCAAGCGCGAGAGCTGGCGCTCCAGAGCCGAACGTCGCCGAAGCAACGGTCATCGTGCGGTTGCCGTCCAGCAGCAGCGTGCCGCCGTCCATCATGAGATCCGTCGCCGCGGGAATCGCGCCGCTGCCGGAGAACGCGAGGATGCCGCTTGCAATCACGGTCGGCCCCGTGTACGCCATGGCGGCCGCGAACTCGACCGTGTTCTCGGGCGTCTCGCCCGTCACGATCACCCCGCCGTCCGTACGGCCCGCCGCCGCGAGGTCGGGCGAAGTGGTGAACGGCTTGGCGAATATGGCGACGAACGGTTGGTTGGACTTATTCCCCTTTGAAACAAGAGTCACGGCGTTCGTGCCGAGCTGCGCGGAGGACACCTCCGCGCACAGCACGGTCTTGCGCGGCAGAAGGAATTTGCCATTGTTGAGTCCGAAATTGCCGACGGTGCAGCCGTCAAGGTAGAAGTTGAGATTCCCGCTGCCGCGGTTGACCATGGTGTCGCAATCAAATCTCCCGCCGGAAGTGACGCGCACGTTGCAAGCCGGCGGGTTCGCCTTGTTGCTGACGTTGTTGGTGAAGGATTCGCACTCGAAGTGTCCGCCGTTCTTGATGTCGAAGTCTGCCGTGCCCGTGGAGTCGTTCGCGGCAGCGCCCTCCCCGATGACGATTCTGTATGAATGGATCAATCCGCCGTCCGCCGTGATCGTCGCCTTCTGTCCGGGGCGCTGGTGGACGAGGATGCCGGCCCAGCTCTGGCCATGATTGTAAGTGCCGCCCGCATTCACGGTGAAACGCAGATCGGTGTTGAACGTAAGCGGTGTGTCCACGCCGTTGACCTTGACGGTCGGTGCGGCCGTGTAGCTTCCAATGACAAACGATTTCCCGCCACCCTGTGTCCACGTGCCATTGTTGACCGTCACGCATACCTTTGACGGGCCATTTGGCGTGTTGTAGTTGGCAAAACCGTGAAGCTGGCCTAAATAAGGCCCTGTGGATGAGGAAAAATTGCCTCCGTCAAGCGTGACGAACACGTCTTTTTCCTCTTCCCCGTAGTCAGCCGTCCAGCCACCGATGACAATGCGCCCGCCCGTTTGCGGCACGGTGAACGTTCCGCCCTTGACGATCAAGCTACCGTCAAGCAACGTGAAAGGCGGGGTGACGCCTTTGGTCGGCGACGTGCCGTTCGCCGGGAATTCGGCGCGAACGTTGGGCGTGATGAGGGCGCTTTTAATTACGTATCCGTTTCCCGATTGCAGCGGCATCACGTAGCCGCCGCCTTTGATGATCATGGCGCCGGGTCCGGTCTTGGCGAACGGCATGTAGCCGGTGGTGAAGCGCTTCGTGAACGTGACGTCCCCATGGAGGTCGAGAACCTCTACCGTGCCGGTCGAAGCCAGGATCGACACCGTGTTCGTGAACACCCTGTCCATCGTCACCGCTTCCGTGCCGGTATAGCGGAAGATGGCGTTGCCCACGTCCACGAATCCGGACGACCCGATCGACGACGCGGTCCCGGCGGGAGCCAGCTTTGACGCGATGAGCGTGCCGTTCGTGATGCGCGTCGTGCCGACGTAGTCGTTCAACTGATCCATCGTGACGATGCCGGAGAACACGTCAACGTCGACGTTGCCGGTGATCTTCGCCGGCGACACGGCCATGCCCACACCCGGATCGATCGTCACGGTCTCGGCCGACAGGCCGAACAAGGCCACCGCCGCCAGGCCACATGCCAGTTTCTTCATCTCGCGCTTCCCTAATTTGTTGATGAGGTAGTTGCAAACCCCTCTTTCGTGCCAT
>CAMPAF010000235.1 GCA_946631535.1 uncultured Verrucomicrobiota bacterium | reverse complement strand
GAATCCTCGAAGCCCTGCGGCACGGCGATGCCGGAGAGCGTGGTGAGCGTCTTGCCCTTCAGCCAGTCGAGCGGCAGCTCCTCGCGGCTCCACACGTCCTTGAGGAGACGTGGCGCGTGGCGGCACTCGATGATCTCGGCGGTCTTGTTGTACTCGCGTATCTCCTCGCGCACCTCGGCGGAGTCGCCGTCGGACTTCGTGAGGAAGATGAAGTCGGCGCGCGCGATGTGCTTCGTGGGCTCGCGCAGGACGCCGCGCGGCAGCATGTGCCCGTTGCCGAAGGGGTTCGTCTTGTCCACCAGCACGATCTCGAGCGAATGCTTGAGGCGCTGGTACTGGAAGCCGTCGTCGAGGATGAGCGTGTCGCACCCGAAGTGCGAGATCGCGTAGCGCCCGGCCTTCACGCGGTTCCGGTCCACGAGCACGCACACGCCAGGCAGGTTCGCGGCGAGCATGTACGGCTCGTCGCCTCCCGTCGCGGCGTCCAGGAGGATGTGCTTGCCGTCGGAGACGACAAGCGGCTTCTCGATCACCTGCGAGAACATGCGCTGCCACCAAGGCGCCTCCTTGCGCCGGTAGCCGCGCGAGAGGATCGCCACCTTGCGGCCGGCGGCCGTAAGCTCGTGCGCGAACTTCTCGGTGACGGGTGTCTTGCCCGTGCCGCCTGCCGTGACGTTGCCGATGGAGATCACCTGGCAGCCGAGCGGGAAGCGGCGCAGGATGCCGGTGCGGTAGAAGAAGTAGCGGATGGAGACGACGACGAGGAACACGCAGGAGAGTCCCTTCAGTATCGCGAGCAGCACGCGAACGCCTGCCGGCTGGCCGCGGTCTGCTCCCGGCTGCTGGATGATCTTCACGAGCGCGTGCTCCAAGCGCTCGGCGTAACTGACTTTCTGTTTCTGCACGGTCCTTAGATTATACCGCATCATGCCGCGCTGGCGCAACGTACGGAGAAAGAAAAGAGCATGCCCGCCGATCGGCACGGGCATGCTCAGGCAGTTCTTCGAACTGCTCGGGGACTTACTTCTTCGCCTTCTTGGCCGGAGCCTTCTTCGCAGGAGCCGCCTTCTTGGCCGGGGCCTTCTTCGCAGGAGCCGCCTTCTTGGCAGCTGCCTTCTTGGCGGGAGCCTTCTTCGCGGGCGCCGCCTTGCAGCACGCCTTCTTCGCGCACGGCTTCTTAGCCGGAGCCTTCTTCGCAGGAGCCGCCTTCTTGGCGGGTGCCTTCTTCGCTGTAGCCATTTCTGTACTCTCTTCTTTGTTCGTTGACTTGCGGCGCACCGAACATCGGCGCACTAACCGCTCGTCTGCGGAAATGATACAAAAAAATTCGTGCGTTGCAAACAGAAAAAGTGAACATCCGAAAAAAATTTTCCTGTGCCGATTTCTCGCTCGTTGAACGCCGCGGCGCGACATGGTATAATCTGCACCGATGAAGATTCTTCAGATATTGCCAGCCCTCGGCACGGGTGGCGTAGAGCGCGGCACGATCGAGGTCGCGCAAGCGCTAGCGGCCGCCGGAATCCCCAACGCCGTGGCTTCCGCAGGCGGACCGCGCGTAGCCGACCTCGTCGCGCTCGGCGTGCCGCACTTCACGCTTCCGCTCGACACCAAGAACCCGTTCACGATCCGCCGCAACGCCGCGCGTCTCGCCGACCTCGCGCGACGCGAAGGCTTCACTCTCATGCACGCCCGCTCGCGTGCGCCGGCATGGAGCGCGTACTGGGCCTCGCGCCGCGCCGACGTCACGTTCCTCACCACCTTCCACGGCGTCTACGGTACGTCGCCGCGCTTCCTCAAGATCCCATACAACCGCGTGATGACGAAGGGGGCGAAAGTCATAGCCGTGTCTAACTTCGTGAAGCGGCACGTCATCGAGACATACGGCGTGCCGGAAGAGAAGGTCGTGCGCATACACCGCGGCGCGGACACGCGGACGTTCCGCCCCGACGCCGTCTCGCCCGAACAAGCCGCCGCGCGCAGGGCAGCGCTCGGCTTCGCGCCCGACGTCCCCGTCGTCACGCTTCCAGGACGCCTCACGCGCTGGAAGGGACAAGCCATACTCCTTGACGCGCTCGCGCGCATGCGCCATCGCGAGCTCGGCTGCCTCATCGTCGGATCCGATCAGGGCCGCACCGACTACACCGCCGAGCTCAAGGCGATGGCCGCACGCCTCCCGCCGGAGACGAAGGTCGTGTTCCTCGAGCACGCCGACGACATGCCCTGCATCTACGCGATCAGCGACATCGTCGTCAACGCGTCCTCCGCCCAGCCAGAGGCGTTCGGCCGCGTGATCCCCGAGGCGCAGGCCATGGGCATCGTCACCGTCGGCACCGCGCACGGCGGCGCGTGCGAGACGATCGACGACGGCGTCACCGGCTTCCTCGTGCCGCCCGGCGACATCGACGCGCTCGCCGCGAAGCTCGACGAGGTTATCGACCTCCCCGCCGAACGCAAGGCCGCGATCCGCGCCGCAGCGCTCGACTCCGTACGAACGAACTTCTCCACCGACCGCATGTGCGCCGAGACGATAGCCCTCTACCGCTCGCTCGATGCGGGAGTTTGATATAATCATCCCATGCAACCGATCGAATACATCGACCGCGCCACAGGCGAGAAAGTCGTAGAGTCCGTCATGGGAGACAGGGCGCTCCGCTTCGCCTACGAGACTCTTCTCGGCCGCACGCTTTGGCCAGTCCTCTTCGGCTCGAAGCGCATCTCCGCCTTGATGGGCAGCCGCTACGATTCGCCGCGTTCGCGCAAGGATATCGCAAAGCTAACCTCGATCCCTGGCTGCAATGCCGACGAGGCAGAGAAACCGATCGCGGAATACGATTCGTTCAACGACTTCTTCACGCGCCGCCTCAAGCCCGGTGCACGCCCCGTCGGCGACGGCATCGTCAGCCCCGCAGACGGACGCCTCATGCTCTACCTCTCGGCAGACGCCGAACGTCCGTTCCCGCTCAAGGGCGCCACGCGCAGCCTGCGCGCGGTATTCGACGGCGACGCGCCTGCAGGCCTCTACGACATCGCCGTCGTCCGCCTCGCGCCAGTCGACTACCACCGCTTCCACTTCCCTTGCGACTGCCGCACCCCCGAGCCACCACGCGTTCTCCCCGGCAAATACCACTCCGTCAACCCCATCGCCCTTCTGCGCTATCCCGACGTCTATGCCGACAACGAACGGCAGATCGTCGCGTGCGACGCGGGCTTCGGCCGCTTCTGGCTCGTGGACGTCGGCGCGTTCGGAGTCGGCACGATCGTGCAGACGTACTCCGGCGGCGCGCACGCCAAGGGCGACGAGAAAGGCTACTTCAAGTTCGGCGGCTCGACGGTGATGCTCGTCGCACGCGCCGACGCGCTGACGTTCGACGCCGATCTCGTGCGCAACTCAGCCGCCGGCCTAGAGACGCGCGTCCGCTGTTGCGAGCGCATCGCCACGGCAAAAGGCTGACTTCAATGCGCGCAATCCGACTCTTCGCTTTTCTCATTGCATTGCTCACCATTCGCCTTCCGGCGGCCGACGCGCGCTTCGCGGCCGCGTGGGCGTCGCGCAGAGGCGAACCTCTCAAGGAAGTTCCCGTCGCGCCGCCAGTGTTCAACGGACATCCACGCTTTGCGCGCCCCTACTCGCTCGCCATCATCCACTATGCTCTTCGTGTGTTCCACAACGGAGAGATCAACGAGTACGCGCGAGCGAACGCGAAGGTCGTAGAGAACTGCCGCTTCTACATCGAGAACACCGACGTGCGCGACGACCGCGATTCGTTCTACTGGAACGTCGGGGAACTCTGCCGCGCCGTCCTGCACTACGGCGCGAAGGGCGACATCGCGCCCGACCGCCTCTCGCCCGAAGCCGAGGCGGCGTTCCGCGAGATGGCGTTCGGCTACTGCCACGACATCTCGAAGCTCGCGGACGCCGAATGCGACGGCACGAAGACCTGGCGCGTCTACGAGAGCGAGAACCACCACGTGCAGCGCGCATCCGCCCTATGGCAGCTGATGCACGTACTGCTGAAAGCGGATGCCGCGTACGGCGAACGCGTCCTTGGCGATGGAGACACGCTGCGCGCGCACTACGACGCGTGGGAAAGGTTCTTCTGCGCCTGGATGCGCGAGCGCGCGAAGAGGTCCATGTTCATCGAGGTGCAGAGCCGCGGATACGGCATCCACACGATCAAGAACATCTACCCGCTCCACGACTTCTCCGACCGGCCTGCGACCCGGCAGCTCGCGAGGAACTTCCTCGATCTCTTCTGGGCGTTGTGGGCACAGGAGCAGATCGCCGGCTCGACCGGCGGCGGCATGTCACGCGTCTACCCCAGCGGAGCGCGCATCTCCATCGGCTCCGCAAGCGTATGGGCGTACTGGTACTTCGGACTGAATCCTTCGCTAAACCGCCGCCCCGCCGACATGGACTACGTCTGCCTCGACAGCGCATACCGCCCGCATCCTCTCATCGGCAAGATCGCGGCGGACGCTGCGGCGCGCGGCGTGTACGAGATAGAGATGCGTCCGCTCGGGTGGGCGCTTCCCGAAGACAAGTATCCCGACTACCGCCCCGATCCCGAGTGGGGACGCATCTACCGCTACACATACGCGACGCCAGACTTCATCGTCGGCACGCAGATGTACCCGCAGGCTGCATTCACGAACTGGTGCATGATCAGCTCTCAGAACCGCTTTCACGGCGTGGTCTACGGTCCGCGCGACGCGCAGCTGCTGCCGATCCCCGCGGCCATGGGAAGGCACGTGAAGGCTGCCGCGCTGCCTTCGACCGCCTACAACGGATTCTGGTCAATGCAGAAGAACGGCACGCTCCTCACGCGCAGGAACCGCCAT
>CAMPAF010000234.1 GCA_946631535.1 uncultured Verrucomicrobiota bacterium | reverse complement strand
TCTCCGGCGCCCAGTAGAAGTGCGGCGAGTAGACGCGCTTCGTCGCCCAGATCTTCGACCGGTCCGCGTCCTCCGCCTCCACCGTCACCTGGAAGTCGAACGCGTGCGCGCCGCCCTCGAGCCCCTTCACGTTCGGGAAGGTCACGACGATCTGGTCCGTCTCCTTCTTGGCGCGGTTCCTGCCCTTCCGGCGCTCGCACGTCACCTCCGCTCCGGCGGCGAACTCGGGCACGGGCGCATTCTTCGCGCGCTCGGCGAAGGAGCTGGCGTATGCGGGCAGCGGCACGATCCAGTCCGGGCCCAGCGGCAGGTCGTTCGCGAAGTCGCGGCGCTCAAGCACGATGCGGTCGTCGTAGACCGTCACCAGCTGGCCGTGCTGCGCGTCGCGTCCGGTGAGCGCCGGCATCTGCTGGAAATCGTTGTCCCGCTCGCCCCAGATGTACGAGTTCTCGCGCCCGCCGAACAGGACGAGGAAGCGGAGCGACGCCGTGCCGATGCTCGTGAACGCGCCGCGCCAGAGCGTGCGGTCGTCGGTCAGCGGCGTGTGCGAGTGGCCCGTGAAGGCCACCGCGTTCGGGAACGCGCTCAGCGCGGCGGTGGAGTAGCCCTTGTCCTCGCCCCACGCCCACGGCGCGGAGCATGTGCCCTTCGGATGGAAGTGCTGCGTGTAGAAGAACGGCTTCGACCCCGCCAGCTCGCCGCGGTGGCTCTCGAGGAACGCGGCGATCGCGCCCTCCTTCAAGTAGCCGTTGTCGTGGTCGTAGTGGACGCCCACGAACTTGTAGCCCTTCACGGTCTTCACGTACATCGGCGAATAGTCCTCGTCGAACACGCGCTTCCAGCCCTCGGCCACGTGCAGCGAGAGGATGTCGTCGCCGTGCTTCTCCTTCGTGATGCCGAACTTCCGCGCGGGGCCGTAGTGCCAGCCGTCGATGTCGTGGTTGCCCGTCACGAAGATCTTCTCGACGTGCTCGCCGTCGGGACGCTTGTCGCTGGGGAACACGCGCCGCCACGTCTCGCCCACGCGGCGCAGCTGCGAGTCGAGTCCGCTGTCGGCCATGTCGCCCGCGATCAGCACTGCGTCCACCTTCTGGTCGCGGAAGTACGCGAGGGCCTTCTCGAAGATGTCGCACGAGCCCTTTCCGCGCGTGATGTGGATGTCGGAGAGCGCGCCGAACTTGAGCCGCGCCGGACCCGTCGCGCCGAACGCGCGGTGTCCCATCCCCGCCGCGGCCAGGAACGCGAGCGCGCCCTGCCCGATGAACGCACGCCGCGTCTGCGCCATGCCCTGCACTATCTGCTTGCTCATTGTTGCATCTCCTGTTTGCTATCTAATGAAGATCGTGAAGCCCGTGACCACGTAGAGGCCGTCGTCACGCTTGTCCAAGGCGTAGTCCTGCCCTTCGTCGCCGCAGACGAACTTCAGCGTGTCGAGGTTGTCCGGCTTCGTCTCGGCCGTCCAGCCAATGACCGGCGTGTCGGCCGGGATCGACCGCCCGCCGAGCTTCACCTTGACCGTCGCGTTCGTGGCGAACGAAAGGAAGTGCCCGCCTGAAGAGTCCTGCGACTCCACGTTGAATGTGGGGACGTTCCCCATGCCCGAGAGGTCGATCTCCGAGCCGTCGGCCATGACGATGTTCGGGAACTTGGTCCGTCCGTCGTTCAGCGGCGTGAGCGTGCCCAGCACGGTGAGCGGGGCGGCACCCTGGAATGAGGAAACGCGGTTGATGAAGTTTGAGACGGTGAACGGCGCCTCCAGCTTGAGTCCGCCGTTGTAGCCGGGGAACTCGAGCGTCACGTTCCGTCCCTCGCACACGGTGTCGCCGTGCGCCATCACGTGGAACCAGCTGCTGCCGATGGCGATTCGCCCTTCGCCATGGAAGGTGGTGTTGTACATGTAGAACTGGTTGCCGCTGCCCCGGACGAACTCCGTGCGCAGGGTGTGTCCGTTCATGAACACGTCCACGTGGGCGTACGAGGGGCCCACGAGGCCGAAGCTCTTGTTGCTGACCATGGAATCGTCCGCAAGGGTCAGGCTGGTGATTTGCCGGTTGCTTGTACGCGAGGAGCGGCTGGCCATCAGCGTGCCGCCCGCCAGCACGTAGTTGAAGGCACACGAGAACGCCCCGCAGTTGTCGAAGACGGCGCCGGAGTCCACCGTGACGACGGATGTCTCGGGCCCGACATTGGCCCGGTAGCCGCTGGAGGACGGCACAAGGCGCAACACGCCGGCCGCCACCTCCGTGCCGCCCTCGTACGACTGGCTTTCCATCGCGGCGATGAACGTGCCCGCGCCCTCCTTGACGAGCTTGAGCTTGCCGGTGAGCGACACGCTGTCGTTCACGAGGATGTCGTCCGCAGGCACTTCCACGCGCAGCCTGCCGCCGCCCACGGAGTCCGTGATGGTGGTCTCAGCCTTCAGCACGGACGTGATCCCCGCCACCTGCAGGTCATGTCCGTGCAGGTCGATGATCGCCCCGGCCGGCACCACGAACGTGCCGAGTCCGCGCCAGTCGCAGTTCGCCGTCAGCGTGACGATTCCCGAGAACCGGATCGACGCGCACGTCGGCATCTCGCCCGCCTTCAGCTGTATGGCCGTGTTGCCCGTGACCTCGATCTCGCGCGCCGCGTCGCCTGCCGACTCCTTCGCGACGAGGTAGACGCCGTCCGCGCGCACTTCGGCGGCGTACGTCGCGGCCGTCGTCTCGTCGAGCGTGAACACCGTCCCGTACGAGGGCCGGACATCAAAGGAAAGTACCTTCAACCCCGGCGCGAGGTCCGTGCGCGCGGCGAGGTCGAGCGGAACGTTCTCGGAGATGATGCGCCCCGTCTTGAACGCGCCCGTGCCCTTGTTGTAAAGGTTTGTTCCGGAAAGAAGGTCGTGGAAGCAGGCGACGCCGTTCGTGTCCACGGCGGGGATGAGGTTCAACAGGGGCGTCCCGTTCTCGTAGACGTCGTAGTGCCAGATTCGGGACTTCGAGAACCAGTCCGCCGCGCCGTTCGACTTGCTGGCCGCGAAGATGTACATCGGCGTGTAGCTCGTCTTGAAGTCCGTGCTGAACGTGCCCAGCAACGCGCCGTCAACCGAGACGTTCTGGCCCGCATCGTTGAACACCACCTCGTGACGCTGAAGCGTAGGGTAGGCAACGGCAGGTGGGTCTGGAGCGCCGTAGACGTAACGTTCCTTTCGCGCCTCCGTGGCGGCGAGAGAGACGGGGTAATAGCGCGACGGGCTCTGCACGCCGCCGATCATCGCGCCCCACGTCTGGGTGGGTTCCGTATACTGGTACCCCACGTCCGTCTGCATGTTTGACGTGGCGAGGAGGCCGGTGTCGACGTACTGCGTGCCCGTGGCCTCCAGGTAGTCGACCAGGTACCAGTAGGGCTTCGCCTCCTCCGCGCCGCCCCCGTCCGTGCGCGGACCGGCGGTGAAGGAACCCGTGCCGATGTTTCGGTAAAGCTTCTGCTCCACCTCGTCGAACATGCACGCCTCGCCGTTTTCGTCCACGACGGGGATGAAGGTGCGCGCCGGGACGCCGTTCGTCACGAGCGTGCATTCGTAGATGCGCGCGGCCGAACCCCAGTGCTCGTTGCCCTCGGAATTGGCGCCGAAAAGCCAGCAGGTGCGGGAGGCGGCGGAAAGCTGTGCGGTAAACGCGCCCAAATCGTTTCCGTCCACGATCACATGGTGGTTCGCGTCGTTGAACACGATCGTATGGCGCATGCGGGCAAGATGTGTCGTCGACTTCGCGCCGGACGAGAACACGTAACGTTCCTTCAGCAGACCACCGTTGAGCGAGATCGGATAGTAGCGCGTTGTTCCGCTGCTCGTCGTGCGGACGCCGGCGATCATGTCGAAGTTTGCGCTTCCGGCGACGGTCGCCAAGTACTCGTACGTGGCCGTGAACGTGGTATCCCAGGAGGGGATGATTCCCGTGTCGATGAACTGCGTGCCGCTCGACTCCAGGTACTGCACGCGGTAGTCGTAGGTGTCCGCCGCCAACGCAGCCGCAACCGCCGCGACCGCTATCATATTTATGGACATCCTTTTCATGTTGCTTTCCTTTCGCTTGCGCACCCTTCGGGAAAATCTTCCCGGACAGGAAAACCGACTTTGTCCTCTTCCGTGATTTTTCTCAACACGCGGCATGGATTGCCCGCGGCCACGACCCCCGGCGGAATGTCGCGGGTCACGACGCTTCCGGCGCCGATGACCGCATCGTCGCCGATGGTGACCCCGCTGAGGATGGTGCTGCCGCCGCCGATCCACACGCGGTTGCCGATGGTGATGGGTTCCGGAATCAAGGCCCCCGCGATCCGCTCCGCCGCATCCAGCGAATGGTTGGCCGAATACATGCTGACGCGCGGCCCCAGCAGCGTGTGGTCGCCAATCGTGATCTGCCCGCAATCCAGGAGCGTGCAGCCGAAATTGATGTACACATCGCTCCCGATGGTGATGTTCTTGCCGAACTCGCACATGAAGTCCGGCTCCATCCAGACGCGCTCGCCGACCTTCTTGAAGAGCTTACGCATGATCTCCTGCCGCCGTTCGGTTTCTTCGTCTTCCGTGCGGTTGAATTCCCGGAACAGCTTCTTCGCCGCGACCCTCCGGTTGAACAAATCCGCGTCGAAATCGTTGTAGATCTGGTGCGCCTGCATCTTGTCCCATTCTGTCATGATCCGTTGTCTCCTTGTTTGCGTTACGTCTTGTCGGCAGACCAGTACCCGACCTTGAGGTCGGTATTCTAACACATCGTTGCGAGTGGTGCAATTGCAAACCGCCCGCCGCCAAGATGGCGGGCGCATCTGCGTTTCTCACCCATGCGTTTTGAGATTGGAAACAACCAGAACAA
>CAMPAF010000233.1 GCA_946631535.1 uncultured Verrucomicrobiota bacterium | reverse complement strand
CGGAACGCGATGCGCAGCGCGGCCTCCGTGCCGTAGCCGCACGCCTGGGCGATGTCGCCGATGGGCGTGGCGCCGCCCTTGAGGAGTACCACGGCGCGCTCCATCCGGATGTCGGCGATCGCCTCCCGGATGGTCTTGCCCGTCACCTCGCGGAAGCGCATCTCGGCCAGGCGCGTCGAACACCCCATCGTGGCCACCACGGCCGCCACGCGCAGTCCCGCGCAGGCGCGCGTGCGGACATCCCGCACCGCCGCCATCACGCGGTAGTTCGACTTCAGCGCGGGGACGCTCGACCCGCGCCGGATGAGGCCCACGATGCCGTACGTCAGGCGCCGGGGGCGGAGGCGCGTACAGCTACGGGTGCGACTCCAACATCGTGGTGCGCAACCTAGAGATCCGCGTGAACAAGATGGAGAAGGAACCCGACCCTAACTCCAACGCGCCGGGACTGAACGGCCACATCTCGTTCTACTGCGTGAAGAACGTGACGTGCCGGAATCTCACGTGCACGGACTTCGAACGGTCGCAGTACTGCTACCATGCAGTTGATTTCGACGGAATCGTCGTCGACGGATTCGTGATCCGCGGGGGCAAGGACGGAATCCTCCTGAACCGCGGCAGGAACTTCGTCGTGCGCAACGGCGTTCTGCGCACGCTCGACGACGGCATCGCCGTCAACGCGGGCGAGTGGCCGGGCGGCTTCACGCCCGTGATGGGATCCATCGAGAACGGACTTGTCGAGAACGTCGTTGACGAGGACGGCGGCAAGTGCAACTTCGCGCGCGTGATCACGGGCTGCTGGAAGCAGTGGCATCCCGGCATGAAACTCCAGCGTTGCGACATCTTCAACGTGGGGAAGAACGTCTACACGGTCTTCCCGATGCCGCTCGGGACGAACGAGTACGTGTCGATGACCGCGCCTTCGCACAAGCACGGCGTGTGGAAGAGTCCGGAAGGGATCAACTTCCTCTTTCTGCAGGACGACGGCGAGACGCGCGCGGACATCCGGAATGTCACGTTCCGCAACATCCGCATGGACTGCAAGCGGTCGATCGCGTGCTACTGGGAGAACTGCGAATGGGCGCGGCTCGTCCATCCCGAGATTCCGCCGAAGGACTACCCCGTCATCGACATCCGGGTGGAGAACGTCGTGAAGACGGCACCCGGCACCATCGTCGCAGGCAATGCGAGCGCGGACATCGTGTTCGACAACGTGAAGAGCGAGAAGGGACCGATCCTCTCGATGTGGCGCTGGTCGAGCTCGGTGCAGGGGACGCCGCTCTACGCGACGGTGCACAACATCACCGTGACGAACTGCGTGTTCGACGGCAAGTCGCGCATGGACTTCAACTTCTTCGATCCCGACGGCAAGGGGACGCTGACGCTGCGTGGCAATCAAGCGCATCGCCCTGTGAAAGTGCGTGCGCCCGGCGGCATTCGCATCTCCGGCGAGCCGATCATGACCGAGCCCGCCACCTACGACAAGGCCAAGGTTCACTATCCCTTCTGACCGCGTCCGTCGCATTCCCTGCGGTATGCATCGAGCCGCAACGCGGGTCGTGTTGATTCGGTGTGAAAAAATGGTGTTGTGCAATTTTTCAGGACATGAAAAGTTGCACAGTTGCAATTTTTCAGGCGGTGTGCTATAATTCGCCACGAAGGAAAGAAAGAATGTTGCGTCGCAAATTCTATAATAAACTTCTTGAATGGAAGAAAAAAGAGAAGAAAATGCCGCTTTTGGTGAAAGGCGCGCGGCAGGTTGGGAAGACTTTCATCATACGGCAGTTCGCAAAGACGTACGCAACGTATGTCGAACTTAACTTTTTGGAGAATCCTGAACATTGCAGGGTGTTCGAGGGTGCGCTTGACGCGGCGTCGATTTATTCCCGTCTGACATTGATCGTCAAAGATGTTCGCCTTGTACCTGGAAACACCCTCATATTCCTTGACGAGATACAGAAATGCGGCGCCGCGAGAACTGCCCTCAAATTCCTGGCCGAAGACGGAAGGTACGACATAGTAGCGTCCGGATCGCTTCTGGGCATTCAGCAGAATGGCGTTGTCAGCATCCCGGTGGGCTACGAGGAAACGGCGGTCATGCACTCGTTGGACTTGGAGGAGTTCCTCTGGGCGAAGGGATATGGCGAAGACCATGTCGCGTCTGTTCGCAAGGCGTTCGCGGAGCACGGCAAGGTCGACGAATTCCTGAACGAAAAGTTCCATGAAGAGACGCGGGACTACATAGCCATCGGCGGGATGCCGGCCATCGTGGATGCTTTCGCTAAAAACAGGGACTACGGCGAAGCGGACGCGCTCCAGAGAGGAATCATCGGCGATTACATGGACGACATAATGAACTACGCCCCTGACGCCGAAAAGCCGAAGGTCAGGAGCTGCTTTATGTCGATTCCGCGCCAACTTGCGCGTGAGTCGGAGAACAGGAAGTTCAAGTATTCCGAGGTGGAGAAGGGCGTCGGCGCGAGGAAGTACGGCAATTCCGTCGAATGGCTCCGTGACGCGGAGATGGCCGAAATGGCCTACAACCTGACCTCGCCGCTCTTTCCGCTTTCCGCATACGTCGACGACTCGATATTCAAGCTGTACCTCCCCGACATCGGACTGCTGACGGCCATGTACGGCTTTGGCGTCAAGGCGGCGGTTGTCGGCGGGATGATCTCGGGAACTGTCAAGGGCGCGCTGTACGAAAACCTTGTCGCCTCGTGCCTGGTTCGCAACGGCCATGCGCTTCGGTACATTCGCGACAGGCACGAGCCGCTTGAGGTGGAGTTTCTCATTGAAGAGGAGGGGAAGGTCGTGCCAGTCGAGGTCAAGGCGTCAAACTCGTCGACGGCGTCGCTCGACAGGCTGCTGTCTCGCGAGGACATTCCGTTCGGGTACAAGCTCACGGCCGGCAACGTAGGCGTGTCCGGGAAAAAAGTCACGTTGCCGCACTACATGGCGATGTTCCTCTGAATGTCCAACAGGAAAACAGAGGGATGTGGCAATTGAGATTTGTGGACAATGGCAGGAGTCTGCTGAAACAAAGGAGAGCAGGATGAAGAAATCCGTATTCTGCGCGGCGGTGCTTTCCGCCGGAATCGCGTTGGCGGCGTTTGACGTCAGGGACTTCGGCGCGAAGGGCGACGGGGTGACGGACGACACGGCCGCCTTCCAGGCGGCGATCGACGCGGTCGCGGCGCAGGGCGCGGGAAAGATCGTCATCCCCTATTCGCCGAAGGGATACCGCATCGCCGGACCCGGACGCGAGTCATTCGACGGCAAGCCCTGCCGGGGCCAGCTCGTCATTCCGCCGACGGCCAAGAACATCGCCTTCGAGGGCGAGATGCCGTGCAAGCTGCTCTACTCCTACCAGGTGCGCCCGCCGGAGGCGGTCAAGTCCAATTTCACTCCGACGCGCTTTGGGACGATGAACATGTACAACACTTGCCTGTTCTCGGACTGGACGCCGCCGGAGGAGCACGACCCGAAGGCGCGTCCGTGGACGATCCTCGCGACCGTCGAAGGCAACATCTGCAAGGGAAAGTTCTCGACGACGCAGGTGTCGATCGCGAACCTCGAGTTCCGCGCGCATCTCGACAAGGAGACGATGTACCCGAAGGGCGGATGCGTGAACCTGCAGAACGCCTCGCGCGCCATCGTGCGCGACTCGCAGTTCTGCCTTGACGACAACGTGGGCGACACGGTGCTCGGGAAGTCGCTCCAGCCGAATCCCTGCCACACGGTGGGACTGATGATGTCCGGCGACCAGAACGACAACCAGGTGTTGAACAACGTCGCGGTGCAGGGGTTCCGCTACGGTCTCGTGCTGGGCGAACATGTCGTCGCCGACTACCTCTATGTCCACAACTGCGAGGAAGGGATCGTCTTCCACGACGCGACGCATCTTTCGGTGATCAACCACGTCGTCGCGCAGCACAACCGGGTGATCCTCTCGACGGCGCCTGACGGGCTTTTCGGACATCGCGCGGCTCCGTGCAACGTGATCGTCGGCTCGGTCAACTTCGAGAGCGGGCACGGCCTTCTGCCGGCGGTCTCGCGGCTCGTCTGGGGCGTTCGCGACCCGGACAACCGTTTTCGCGGCTCGCTCGTGTGGCATCAGCCCTGGGGCGACGGGAAGTTCCCCGTGGACGGAGCGAAGAATCTCAAGGTAACAAGGTTCCCCGGGCAATAGCGCGGGTCCATAACAAGGAGTAAAAAATGAGATTACGGTTCGGAACGATTTTCGCGGCGGCAATGGCCGCGTCGTGCGCGGCGTGGGCCGCAGGGAACGGGCGGCCGGAGGAGACGGTCGAATGCCCCGTGTCGGCGAACATGCGCGGACACGAGAACACGGAGTGGTCGATCTACTACGGGTTCCACCTGACGGACGCGAACCGCGGTCTGCCGCGCGTGCTGCTCGTGGGCGACTCGATCTGCAACGGCTACCAGCGCGGCGTGGCGCAGATTCTTGATGGCAAGATGAACGTGAGCTACTGGGTGTCGTCGTACTGCGTGACGAGTCCAGGCTACCTGAAGCGGCTTGCGCTCTGCCTCGACGAGGCGAAGTACGACGTCGTCCACTTCAACAACGGCCTCCACTCCCTCGGTACGCCCACGGACGACTGGGCGAAGGGGCTGGAAGCGGCGCTGAAGCTGATCCGCGCGCGGCAGCCGTCCGCACGCATCATCTGGACAACCTCCACGCCGCTCAAGGACACGCGGAAGACCGCTAAGGCCCGCGAACTCAACGCGGCGGCGGCGGACGTCGTGAAGCGGCTCGGCGGCATCGCGACCGACGACCTCTTCGCGCTTCTCGACCCGCTCGACCGCGAGCAGAACTGGAGCGACACCTACCA
>CAMPAF010000232.1 GCA_946631535.1 uncultured Verrucomicrobiota bacterium | reverse complement strand
CCCTGCCGACGATGCGGATGGAGGAAACCTCGAAGCCGTGCGGACGTTCCGCCGAGTCTCGGCACAGCCAAATGCCGTAGAAGAGCGTGATACGGTCGATTTTGCGCGCGTCAAGCCCGCCGGCCGGGGGCGTCTCGCCGCCCGTCTTTCTCCAGTGAGAGAAATACCTGAGCTTCGACAGGGGAATGCGGGTCTCCGTCCACTCCGTGCGCAACGCCAGGTTCGTCCCCCAGGTGAAGCCGTCGTTCTGGGTGAAGGACACCTCGACCGTCTTGGTGTCCGGCGTAGTCGCGCGCGCCCGTATCACCACCTCGCGCCCCGCGCCGGCGTTCGGGAACAGGCGGTTCATCTCCTCGGACGCGACGCGAATCACCACGGGGCGGCTTTTGCGTTTTCCAAGGTATTCGCCGGCCGGCGATTCGTAGACGATCCCGGCCTCGTCCTGCACGTACTCCCAGCGGTCGGCCTCGGTGCAGACCGGCTCCTTGAGGTTCCTGTCGTTGCAGACGTACCTCGCCGCGCCCGGAAGGTCGTCGCCGTTCCCGAACCCGCAATAGACGTTGTTGCTCCAGCTCACCTTCGTGCCGGGGCGGCCGCGGTAGACCTTCGTACCGGGGCTGTTGGAGAACCGGCAGTCCGCCACCACGAGATCGCCTCCGCGCTGGTCGACGATCACGATGTCGTCCAGCTTGAACGTGGTGTTGTTCAGGAACCACGACCCGAGGATCTGCACGCCTCCGCCTTCGACCAGATAGCCGATCATTGCCGTGTCGGCGTAGCAGTCCCGCACGAGGTTGTGCCAGCCCGCGATGTGGAAGCAGACCGAGGATTCAAGCATCTCCGGAAACCGTCCACCCTCCCGAGGGGGCACGGTCCCTCCCCAGGCATGGCATCCGGTGAGCCGATTGCCCCCGCCGTCCATCCTGAAACCGGTCGTCCAGTCGACCGCCAGGCAATCCGTGTACGTGCCGTCGCATCCGGACGAGTAGAGCGCGGTGTTGCCGGCCAGCCCGCGCATGGTGCAGCGGAAATACAGGTCGTTCGCGAAGATACCGCCCCCGCCCGCCTCCCCGTTGACGCGCAGGCCGAACTTCTTCCCGTTGAGGAAGGTCACGTTCCGCATGTAGAACGGACTGAAGCCGTCCAGCGCCATGCAGGAGGCCAGGCCGTTCCCGTCGATGATGCCGCCGTTGAAGAACAGGTTCCAGGTCCGCCAGATAGGGCGCGCGTCAACCTTGACCACGTACTCCAGCGCCTTCACCGCCCGAAGCGTCGCTCCGCGGTTCAACTCGATCGAGCAGCGGTTGGTCACCATCAGCGTCGACGCCATGCGGTAGACGCCCTTCGGGATGTAGAGCGACCCTTCGGGCAGGGCGTTCACGGCACGCTGGATGCGGGCGGCGTCGTCCTCGCCGGGCAAGGCGGGGAAGTCGTCGAGCGACTTGTCGCAGGTTGCGTATGCGACAATCGCCGCCGTCAGGCAAACGGCAGAAACGAACGTTGTTTTCACGGCAAACCTTTCGCATAAGAGCTTTGGCAACGCGCACATTATACCAAAACCACACAAAGAGGGCACATCAGTCATACGCACATGCGTATTGAGATTTGGAAACAACCAGAACAACTTTCAAAAACAACTTTGTCCTGCGGGCGCACCTTGAACATTCAGAATCAAGACAGTTTGAGGATTGGCAAATGGGCGCGGGCGAGTTAGCCCGCGCGCATGAGGTAAGTTGTATTTAAAACAGTTGTTTCCAATCATCAGAAGGCTCGGCGGGGAATTACGCAGATGCGCTCTTTCCAAAACAGTTGCCGC
Source organism: uncultured Verrucomicrobiota bacterium (assembly GCA_946631535.1). Next base: position 3,069 of record CAMPAF010000232.1, on the reverse strand, counting down.
CGGATGGCTTGCAAGGCGGGGGATGTCATGGTAGAATATGCACAGTTTCAATTTAAAGGAGCGGTGGCGCATGAAAAAGAATCTGATGGCAATGGCCCTTTTGGCCGCGACGGCGGCGTTTGGTGAAATCTGGACGATCACCGTCCCGGACGGCGAGACGAAGTATCTCCAGGCGGAGGTGGAGGCCTTGATCGCCGAGAAGGGACACGGATTCGCCGGCGGCGACGTTGTTGAAAAGGAGGGCGGCGGACGGCTGGTCGGCACGAACACGTGGAAGAGCGCGAACATCGGCCTGCGCGTGAAGGAGGGCGTCTACGAGGCGCGCCTCCTCGGCGACCTCTTCGGCGGCGCCTTCGTCACGGTCTTCGACGGCGCGTCGCTCTGCGTCAACAGCCGGGCCAGCAACGGGTCTTCGATTTGCAACGGCAAGACGTTCTTCCTGAACGGGCACGGGCACGCCTCCGCCGCCGTCAATGGACTCGTCGGCGCGATCGTCTTCGGCGAGAACGAGAACTACGAGGTCATGAACAACTGCACGTTCCATCTCCAGACGGACGCGACGATCGCCGTGGGCGTTCCCCGGCAGATGGGCATGTTCTCGCGCGCCGTCATCAACCAGGACCATCACAGGCTGACCCTGCGCGGCGGCGGGCACACGCTGAGCACCACCGGAAACGTCACCCTCTACCAGCTTCGTTTCCGCTACGGTTACGGAATCACGAACGCGGCCGAGATCGTCGTGGACGGCGGCGCGTTCGTGGCGCACAACGTCACGTACTGGGCGAGACCGGACAAGGTGCCGCTCTGCACGGTCAAGAACCGCGGTGCGTTCGGTCCGGACGGACAGTCGTTCGCCGACTGCTTCGCGCGGGTTTCGTTTGAAACGGGAACGTTCGTCGCACCGGCATCAGGCACCAGCGTGTCGCTCACCATGCCGCCCTTCGAGGGATGCCCGTTCTTCACCGCGCGCGTGACGCCCACCATCAACAAGGCCTGGACGGTGCGGGCGAACGAAATCGCCTCGGGCGTGGCGCTGGGCACGTACAATGCGCTCACATTCGGTTCGTCCGCCACGCTCTCCGTCGCGGACTGTGGTCAGCTTGACGCCGGCACGTCCTACGTGGTCGCCACCTCGCGCGTGTCAATTGCAGGACTGCCGACGTACACGGCGACGACCGACCAGCCGCAGCGCTGGAAGACGGAACTGACGAATTCCAAGACGGTCTCGCTCGTCTACGACCCGCCGACGGGCACAATCAACGTGCGCGACTGGGGCGTAATGCCGGGCGCGGCGAACGCGGCCGCGAACGACGCGGCGTTCGCCGCAGGCCTCGCGGCCCTCACCGGCACGGGCAACGTCGTGTTCTTCCCGCAGGGCGAGTATTACTTCACGTCGCCGGTGGCGGTCTCGGCCGCAAGCGGGGTCACGCTTCTCGGCGACAACGGCTGGTCGATGCTCCGGGTGACGGATCCGTCGGCGACGAGCGTCATGGCGGTGACGGGCGGATCGGACGTGACGGTGACCGGTCTCGGCTTCGCCGACTGCGCGGGCATGGCCGTGGCGGCAAGCGGCACGGCCAACCTCACCGTCACGAACAACGTGTTCACGAACATCGTCGGCGCGGTGAGCGGCGTGGACGGCACGTATCCCGTCTCGGCGGCAGACTGCACGGACCTCTACGTGAAGAACAACCGCGTGCGCGGCGGCGCGGCCTACACGGCGCTCGCCTACGTCTCGGGCACGACCACGAAGCGGGAGGGCTCGGAGCCCGGCGCCGGCGAGCTGGAGTTCTTCGTGGACAACGACCGCACCGAATACTTCCCCGAGGTGTTCGCGCGCTCCGGACTCGCGGAGTATCCGGCCGATACGACGCTCGTCAAGACCGGCCTCGGCCGCTTCTACGGCACGAACGACCTCGCCATCCGCGAGCGCATTAAGCAGATCGTCGTGCGCGAGGGCACCTACGTGGGCAACAGCACAGACTCGTGGGGGGCGTCGCCGGGCCATCCCGGCACGCGCGTCTACGTGAAGGTGGAGGACGGCGCAACGGCGCTCGTGGAGACCACCGGGGCGTGGGACCAGTGTTTTGCGCAGAACATCAGCTTCGAACTCGGCGGGGACGGCGCCGCCACGTCCGGCGGCTACTCGCTCGCGTTTCGGGGCTCCAGCTGGCGGATGACGTACGGCTGCCGGTACATCCTGCGGAACGACACGCAGTTCGGCCACATGTCGAAAAGCTCCATGGGCATCTTCAGCCAGTCCACGACCGTCCAGAACGGCCACACGCTCGTGCTGCGCGGCCTGAACGGCGTCGACAGCAACTTCCGCTTCCGCGAATACCACACGTTCCGCTCTCCGGGGCCGATCGTCGTCTCGAACGCGACGCTCTCGGCGAGCTACACGACCGACAACGGCTGGCAACATCCCGACGGCAAGCCGCCGCTCCTGAAGTTCGGCCGGAACTCCAAGTTCGCGCCGGACACGCAGGACTTCCTGAACGTCTTCGACCTGTACGAGTTCGACGCCGGGATCCCCCTGACGTGCGACACCAACTGCTCGTTCCGCATCGCGCGGCTCAAGGGCGCGCCCGCCCTGGGCAGCAAGGTGGCGCTCACGGTCTCCGACGAGTTCATCGCGCGCGCCGACGACCTGCTGGCGGGCAAGCGCATGACCGCGAAGCGTGAACTCGCGTTCGGCCCGGACTGCGTCATGAACGTGGAGGGCGCGGAGTCGCTTCCCCTCGCGGACGGGGGCTACGTCCTCGCCGTCTCCGACGCCGGGATTGTCGGCCGTCCGCAAAAGAGCCTTGCGCTCATAGCGGCGGGCTGGACGACGGCGCTCTCCTCGGACGGCAAGACGCTGCGCCTGATTCCTTCCTGCGGCACGACGATCTTCATCCGCTGACGGTCGTTTGACATGCAGGAGGCTATCGGCTAAAATGTACGCGTTCCATCTGCGAAACCGAACAAGGATAAAGACATGAACAGAATCATCCTGAACGAGACAAGCTACCACGGCGCGGGCGCCGTGAAGGAAATCGTCAACGAACTCGCGCATCGCGGGCTCAA
>CAMPAF010000231.1 GCA_946631535.1 uncultured Verrucomicrobiota bacterium | reverse complement strand
CCGTGGCGCGGTTCTTCCTCTTTCCCGCCGGGCAGTCGTACGCCGTGGACTACCTCGTCACGACCGGGTCGCAGGGCTTCGACACCGGCATCGTGCCCGAACCCTCGATCGTCGTCTCCGCCGACGTGCTGCTGAACGACCCCCTCGTCGTCCAGCAGCGCGCGTTCGGCACGGCCGACAACGCCCTGACCGTCGCGTCCTACGTCAACAGCAGCGGATACTGGGCGTGGGGCTTCCAGAACACGCAGGGGAACTGGTACTCGCTGGACGTTGCGCCGGACGCGGGCCGCGCGCACACCACGTTCGACGGTCCCAACAACCGCATCACGCTTGAAGTCGGCGGCAAGCCGTACAAGACGGTCACCGTCTCGACCACCCGCACCAATACCGGCACGCTCACGGTGGCGTTCTGCTGCGCGCGCACGTCAAGCGGGTACATCTACTTCATGCAGGACGGCCGTTTCTACGGCGGCACGCTCTCCACCGCCTCGGCTGGCGCGCACGCGTACGTGCCGTACGTGCAGGCGGGCGTCGCGGGCGTGAAGGACACGGCGACGGACGCCTTCATCGGCAATGCGCCCGGGACGGGCGCGTTCGGCGCGGGCGGGCGGAAGGACGCGACGGGCGCGGAGGCGGGCGATCTCGTGCACCTCGCGAAGCTGCGCATGGGCGACGTGTGGAGCGACGCCGCCTACCTCTTCGACTTCAGCACCGACCTCAACGGCGACGGCGCGGTCCAGAAGGGCGAGATCCGCAATGCGCTCCACTTCGGCTCCACGAACGAGAACGGCTCCGCCGTCAACCTCGGCCACACGATGTACATCGCACCGAACGGCTGCAACAAGCTGGCGTGGAAGACGGCGGACATCCCTATGCCGTCGCGCGGCCTCACGCACGCCTACGCCACCTATCTCGACTTCCCCGCGAACGTGCAGCGCTCGAACATCACGAACACCTGGCGGAACGGATTCAGCCTCCCCGGAAACTTCACCGGCGAGGTGACCGTGGTCGCGCGCGTCTTCGTGCGCAACTTCAAGTTTGACAACCTCGGCAACTCCGTGTCCATCTTCTTGAACAACGGGCTCGACTGGAACAGGGCGTTCGGCTCCGAGTTCGGCTTCACCGGGAGCGGCCAGCCCTACAGCATCCAGGGAAACAAGACTTTCACGGCGACCCAGATCACGCTCCGGACGAACCGCTGGTACGACGTCGCCTACACGCTCAGGAAAATCGGCAACGGACGCGCCGACGCGACGTTTGCGGTGGCGGAATCCTGCCTTTCCGGAGTGATCAACACGGGACTCGTGTTCCAGGTCATCAAGCAGGACGCGGGCTGCTTCACGAACGAGACGTTCTACACGGAGGCGTCGCGCGCCATCAGGGTCGGCGGCGAGGACATCGGCGGCTGGCATCGCGGAGGCGACGGCAGCAGCCAGGGCGCAAAGGGGTTCAACGGCGGTCTCCAGCGGCTTGCCGTGTGGCGGCGCGTGCTTTCGCGCGACGAGATCGGCGAGGCGCTCGTGCAGGCGCCGCCGCTGTTCCGCCTCGGCACAGAGAACGGCTCGAAGGACGAGTTCGGCGCGGCGGACGAGACGCCGGACGCCGTGAACGCCGAGTTCGACCCGTGGTACCGCTTCCGGGGCACGCTCACGGCGGCGAAGCCGGAGGTGACGATCAACTTCACGCTCCGCACGGACTCGCACCTCGTCCCGTACGTCCTGCGCGTCAAGGCCGCGCCGGGCACGGGCGAGACGGTGCTGATGCCGTACGTGAACGGAAGGGCGCTCGGTTCCAAGCTCGTCGTGGCGGGCGGCAGCCAGCGGTGGTTTGTCCCCGCGGGCCTGCTCACATCGGGCGCGGCGACGTTGCGGCTCGTGCGGACGGGCGGCACGGCGTCCGCGATCTCGTTCGACGTGGTGGAGATGAATGGCTCGGCGGCGATCGGAACGGCCAACAACTCCAACAGCGAGTTCACGCAGGAAGGGCGTACGCAGACATGGGGGTGGGCCGGCCAGTGGAACTGGAGGCGCTACATGCGCGCGGTGTTGGGCGGAAACTATGCATCCCACATGCGCACGACCAGCGTCAAGTTCTGGGTGCCGCCGGAGCTGGCGGAGAACTACTCGTTCCGCTACACGTCCAAGATCACGGGGCAGGGCGCGACCGACCCGGCCGCGGTGGCCGCAGAACTCGGCGGTACGCCGAAACAGTGGCCGCTGGCCGTGTACATGAACGACCAGATGATCTTCGATACGCTCGGTTCCCCGGATCTGACGCCGATTGACGTGACGTTCGCCCCCGGCGAGCTCCAGCCCGGATGGAACACGGTCCGCTGGTTCGCGTACGGTCCCGGCGGCGCGCGCTGGGTGTGCATCGACTTCCACAGGCTGGAAGTCATCGACCGCCCGCACGCCACGATGCTGCTGGTGAAGTAGAGGACAAAGGACAGAAGACGGAGGACGTCCTTTGTCTTTTGTCCTCCGTCTTACGTCCTCAAACAATGAAAAAGGAAAGCCAATGAAGAAGCTGGCGTGCTTAGGCATGGCGGCCGCCGCTTGGACGCTCGTCTGCGGTGACGCGCACGGGGAAACCCTGTCGTTCAACGTGCCGGCGCCGGGCGCCGACACGTTGGCCTTGAACGGGACGACGACGGAATCGCCGTCGCTCACGTACGACGCGCCGTTCCCGGGTTCGGACACGGGGCGCATCTACTATTTCGTGCCGAAGGGGCTGGACCTCTCGAAACCCGCGCCGCTGCTCGTCTTCATGCACGGGGGGGACCGCCGGTCGCCCGACACCTCGCCCGAAAAGTACCTCGACCTCAAGACGGGCACGATGATGCCGACGCTCTACGACGCGCCGTTCATCGTGGCCGCGCCCTCCGCGCCCCCCGCGGCGGCGGACGCGCCGAAGAAGAATTCGCGCTGGTGCCAGCCGGACGGCGTGAAGTACATCGAGGCCACCATCGACGCCGCGTGCGGGAAGTTCAAGATCGACCGTGACCGCGTCTTCCTCGGCGGACATTCGATGGGCGGGTTCGGGGCCTACCACCTCGCGCAGCTCATGGCCGACAGACTGGCGGGCGCGTGGCTGAGCGCGGGCGCGTGGTATCAGGCGGACTTCCGCTCGATGCTCGGCACGCCCATCTTCATTATGCACGGGAAGTCCGACTGCTCGCCCGAGAAGAAATACATCATCGGCACGAGGGGGCGGCCGCGCCCCCATGGCTGGACGGGCGTCTCGTTCGCGCGCGCGGCGGACGCGCTGATGACCCGGTACGGCGTGGAGCACGTGTACGCCGAGCATGCGGACGGACACGCCATCGACAGCGACGGGGCGAAGGAGGCGACGCGGAAGTTCATGGAGTGGACGAAGGACAAGCGCCGCGCGCCGTACGCGCGCAAGACCGCCCTCGTCACGCCCGTCGGCTCGTGGCACCCCGGCGCCGAACCCGTCACGAAGGCCCGCTGGCTCGAACTCCTGGAGGAGACGGGCGGGAGCATCTCGGTGGACGCCATCGAGCTGAGCGGCCCCGCCGTCGCCAACGTCCCCGCGGACCTCGAGAAGCAGACCTACGCGGTCGCGCCGCGCACGGTCGCGCACGGCGCGCGGATCGTCGCCGAGAACCTCGGCGGCAACCGATTCAAGGTCGCGACCGAGAACGTGCGGCGCTTCGCCATCCTGCTCGCGCCGCCGATGGGCGACCTCTCCAAGCCGTTCACCGTGGAGGTGGGCGGCAAGGCCCGGACGGTGCAGGCGGAGGCGCTTTCCGGCGTGCCCGACTACACGGCGCGCCTCGTGGTGGACGTCGCGGCGCCGCCCGCCACCTCCGCGTACTATCTGCCGGTCGAGAACTCGGGGGGCCGCGCGTTCCGCTACTGGGCCGAACACGCGCTGGACGAGGTCGATACGAAGTCCGAGCACGCCGTGGTCGTCGTGCACGGCGTGAACGGCGGCATGCGGGACGGCACGGGGCGCGTCCGCCAGCTGTTGCGGGCCGTCGGGCGCGACACGTCGAAGGTCTATTTCGTCGGCCCCAACATTGTCGTTCCCAAGCTCCACGACCCGGCCGACAAGAAGAAGCTCGTCGTCTCGATGACGACGGAGGAGATGAAGAAGGTCGTGTACTGGAAGGCCGGCACGTGGCAGGGGGGCGGCGACTCGCCCGTCGCCAAGGACTTCTCCTCCTACGACGCGCTCGACCGCATCTTCGAGAAGCTGAACGACATGCGCCTCTTCCCCGCGCTGAAGACGGTCCTGATCTGCGGGTACTCCGCGGGCGGACAGGTGGTGAGCCGGTACGTCGCGCTCTCGCCGATCAAGCCGCGCGAGGGGCTGCAGCTCAGCTTCGCGGCGGGCGCGCCGTCCACCTGGTTCCGTTACTTCGACGAGGATACCCGCTGGATCTACGGCCTGAAGGACCGCAACCGCTACGCCGCGAAGGTCACGGAGGAACAGATCATGGCGAACCTCTCGTCGCGCTGGTGCCTCTGCTTCTGCGGGACGAAGGACGTGCTGCCCAGGTGGCTCGACGTGCACGACGAGGCGAACGAGCAGGGCCCCAACCGCTTCGAGCGCTTCAAGAACTTCCAGGTCTACGTCGCGACGTTCCCCCAGCTCAAGGACCACTTCCGCTTCGTTACGCTCGAGGGCAAGCCGCACGGCGGGATGTGCTACGAGAACGAGCCGTTCTTCGACCTCGTCTTCGGCAAGCGGTAATGCCGCGCCGCAACATGGGGGGCGCATCTGCGCTTCTCACCCATGCGTTTTGAGATTGGAAACAACCAGAACAACTGGTAAAAACAACTTTGAGAGAGGTGCGCGGGCTAACTCGCCCGCGCTTTTCCTGTCTGCTGCATTCCGTTCACGACGAGCTCGGGCCGGGCATCAACGAATACTGCTACCAGG